>JALYXI010000229.1 GCA_030947245.1 Acidobacteriota bacterium | reverse complement strand
CTTTCTCGCCCTTGATCGCCAGAATGTCATGCGGATTGCGGGGCCCGTCCATCAGGGCATCGCCCGCTTTCAGACGTTCGCCTTCCTGAACGCTGATATGAATGCCGCGCGGGATGGAGTATTCACGCTCTTCGCCGTCATCACCGACGACATAGAGGCGGCGCTGGCCCTTGACCACTTCGCCGAAGCGGACTACGCCGTCGATTTCCGCCATAATCGCGGGATCGCGCGGCTTGCGCGCTTCGAACAGTTCGACAACACGCGGCAGACCGCCGGTGATGTCTTTGGTTTTGGTGGTTTCACGCGGGATCTTCGCAAGCACATCCGCGGCGTGAACCACGTCGCCGTCGCGCACCATAAGATGCGCATGGGTGGGCATCAGGTACTTCTTGGTATCGGAACGACCCCCCGTATCCGCCTTCACCTGGATCATCGGCTGCCGCTTTTCATCGGGCGAATCGACGACCACAAGCTGGGACATACCGGTGACCTCATCCACCTGTTCGGTCATGGTCACGCCTTCGGCCAAATCCTTGAAGTGAATGGTGCCGGAAACTTCGGTCAGGATGGAGAACGTATAAGGGTCCCATTCAAGCAGAATCTGATTCGTTTTCACCGGGTCGCCATCGTTGACCAGAATTTTGGCTCCGTAGACAACCGGATAGCGTTCCTTTTCACGGTTTTTCTCATCCACGACGCGAATGATGCCACTGCGATTCATGGCAATCAATTCACCCTTCTCGTTCTTAACCGACTGCAGGCCTTCGTAACGCGCAAAGCCGTCCGACTTCGCATCCTGGGTGGACTGTTCGGAGACTCGCGTTGCGGTTCCACCGATGTGGAAGGTACGCATGGTGAGCTGGGTGCCGGGTTCGCCGATGGACTGCGCGGAGATGATGCCGACCGCTTCGCCGCGTTCCACAAGCCGGCCGGTTGCGAGATTGCGTCCGTAACAGAGGACGCACACGCCGCGCTTCGATTCGCATGTAAGCACAGAGCGGATCTTGACGCGTTCGATACCGGAAGCCTGGATCAGATTCGCCAAGTCTTCGGTGATCTCTTCATTGACGCCGACGATCACATTGTTTTCAAAATCGCGCTGATCTTCCTGCGCCACGCGGCCCACAATGCGGTCCCGGAGCGGTTCGATGATTTCGCCCGATTCGATGATCGGCTCGACGTAGATGCCTTCCGTCGTGCCGCAGTCGCTTTCGCTGACGATGACATCCTGCGCCACGTCGCACAAGCGGCGGGTGAGGTAACCGGAGTCAGCCGTTTTGAGCGCCGTATCCGCCAGACCCTTACGCGCGCCGTGGGTAGAGATGAAGTACTGGAGCACGTTGAGGCCTTCGCGGAAGTTCGCGGTGATGGGCGTTTCGATGATTTCGCCGGAGGGCTTGGCCATCAAACCGCGCATACCGGAAAGCTGCCGAATTTGCTGTTTCGAACCGCGCGCGCCGGAATCCGCCATGATGTAAATCGGATTCAGGTAGCGGCCGGTGCGATCGTCTTCTTCCATCGCCTGGAACATTTCATCCGAAACGCGTTCGGTTACTTTGCTCCAGATTTCGATGATCTTGTTATAGCGCTCGCCGTGGGTGATAGCGCCGTCCTGGTACTGCGATTCAACGGCGACCACTTCCTTTTCAGCGTCTCTCACCAGGCCCGGCTTCGAACCTGGGACGACCATGTCGTCGATGCCGATAGAAATACCGGCGCGCGTGGCGTACAGGAATCCGAGGTTTTTGACCTGATCGAGCATGCCGACGGTGACATGCAAGCCGAATTTCAGGTAACAGTACTGGACCAATTGAGCGAGACCCTTCTTCTTGAGCAGGCCGTTGATAAACGGCATGTCTTCGGGAAGGTGATCGTTCAAGATCACGCGGCCCACCGTTGTCTCCATATACTGCTTCACGTACTCGGACGGCTCGGTATGGACAACGTTCTGGCTATCGAAGGCCTTGGTAAGATCGATAACCTTACCGGTGTAGCGCAGCTTGATTGAGGTCAACGTTTCCACTTCGCCCATTTCAAGCGCGATGAGGACGTCATCGGTGGAGGCGAAAGTACGGCCTTCACCTTTCGAACCCGGCCGCATTTTGGTGAGGTAGTAGCAGCCAAGCACCATGTCCTGGGTGGGAATGGTAATGGGGCCGCCGTGCGCCGGAGATAAAATGTTGTTCGAAGCCAGCATGAGCGTGGAAGCTTCAATCTGCGCTTCGGGCGAGAGCGGGATATGGACAGCCATCTGGTCGCCATCGAAATCGGCGTTGAAGGCGGTGCAGACCAGCGGGTGAACCTTGATGGCCTTGCCTTCGACAAGAACCGGTTCAAAGGCCTGAATGCCCAGGCGATGCAGGGTGGGAGCGCGGTTCAGCAGAATGGGATGGTCTTTGATGACCTCTTCCAGAATGTCCCAAACGACGGGATCCTGCTGTTCGACCAATTCCTTGGCCTGCTTGATCGTGGTGCAGTGCCCGCGCTGTTCCAGGCGATGGTAGATGAAAGGCTTGAATAGTTCCAGAGCCATTTTCTTGGGCAAACCGCACTGGTGCAGCTTCAGTTCGGGACCGACTACGATGACGGAACGGCCCGAATAGTCGACGCGCTTGCCGAGCAGGTTCTGGCGGAAGCGGCCCTGCTTGCCTTTGAGCGTATCGGAAAGCGACTTGAGAGGACGGTTGTTGGCTCCACGCAGGACACGGCCGCGGCGGCCATTGTCGAACAAAGCGTCCACTGCCTCCTGTAACATGCGCTTTTCGTTACGGACAATCACGTCCGGCGCATGCAGTTCCATCAGCTTCTTCAACCGGTTGTTGCGGTTGATGACGCGGCGGTAGAGATCATTCAGATCCGAGGTGGCGAAACGGCCGCCATCGAGCGGGACCAACGGGCGAAGTTCCGGCGGAATCACCGGGATGACGTCCAGAATCATCCACTCCGGCTTGTTGCCTGATTTGCGGAAGCTTTCGACCACACGCAGGCGCTTGGCGAATTTCAGCTTTTTCTGCTGGGAAGTTTCAGTCTTCATGTGCTCCCGGATGTACTCCGAGAGGTGCTCCACGTCAACCTTCTTCAGCAGTTCCTTGATGCCTTCGGCGCCCATCATGGCGATGAACTTGCCGGGGTGCTCCTGATCGAGCGCGCGTTTCCGCTCGTCAGAAATCACTTCGCCCATCGCGAGATCCGGCACTTCGCCGGCATCTACAACGACGAACGCTTCGAAGTATAGGACCCGCTCAAGTTCACGCAGGGTGATATCGAGCAGATGGCCGATGCGGGACGGGAGGCCTTTGAAGAACCATACATGCGAACACGGGCTTGCCAGTTCGATGTGGCCCAGGCGTTCCCGGCGCACACGGGCAAGCGTCACTTCGACGCCGCACTTGTCGCAGATGACGCCGCGGTGCTTCATGCGCTTGTACTTGCCGCACAAGCATTCCCAATCTGTTACCGGACCAAAAATACGCGCGCAAAACAGCCCGTCGCGTTCGGGCTTGAAGGTCCGGTAGTTGATGGTTTCAGGCTTGGTGACTTCGCCATGGGACCAGCTACGGATCTTTTCCGGGGATGCCAGCGAAATTCGAATACTATCGAAATCCGCAATAATATTGCCTCGATCGTACGGTGAGGATCTCATATGAATTAGTCTTCTCTCCAGAACGTCAACACTTCCGCCACGCTAATCGGCCGCGAGCGCCGTATCCGGCACATCGCGAACCTTCTTCATCAATTCCACATCGAGACACAGGCTTTGCAGCTCGCGAATCAGCACATTGAACGATTCGGGCACGCCGGGCTCGATGGCAGCTTCGCCCTTCACGATGGCCTCGTAAATCTTGGCGCGGCCATACACGTCGTCCGACTTCGCGGTAAGCAATTCCTGCAGGATGTAAGCCGCGCCATATGCTTCAAGCGCCCACACTTCCATCTCACCGAAGCGCTGTCCGCCGAACTGCGCTTTGCCGCCCAGAGGCTGCTGCGTGATCAGCGAATACGGTCCGATGGACCTTGCGTGGATCTTGTCATCCACCAAGTGCGAAAGCTTCAGCATGTAAATGTAGCCCACGGTTACAGGCTGCTCGAACTCCTGCCCCGTCATGCCGTCAAACAACTTGGTTTTACCCGACGTGTTGAGGTTTGCCAGGGTAAGCTGCTTCTTGATTTCGACTTCGGTCGCACCGTCGAACACCGGGGTTGCGAAATGCACGCCCAGCGCCTGCGCGGCCCAGCCCAAGTGGGTTTCAAGAATCTGACCCACGTTCATACGGGAAGGAACGCCCAGCGGGTTCAGCACGATTTCTACCGGAGTGCCATTGGGAAGATACGGCATATCTTCTTCCGGAAGAATGCGCGCCACCACGCCTTTGTTACCGTGCCGGCCGGCCATCTTATCGCCCACGGAAAGCTTGCGCTTCATGGCGATATAAACCTTCACCAGCTTGATGACTCCGGGGGGCAGTTCATCGCCCTTGCGGAGTTTGGCGATCTTCTCGTCGGTGATCTTCTCGAGCACCGCGATCTGCCGCGACGTCATCTCTTCGATGTCGTCGATCTGCTCATTGACGCGCACATCCTTGTCTTTCAGGCGCATGCGCTTCAGGTCGCGGGCGCGGACCTTTTCGATCAGGTCGCGCGTAATTGGCGTGCCTTTCGAAAGCAGTTTCCGGTTGGTCTTCTCATCGTGAAGATCGACCAGCAACTCCTTGTTTTCCAGCAACAGGGAGAGACGCTTCGAGCGCTCGTCCGTCAGGATGCGAATCTCATCCTGAAGATTGCGCTGCAAGCGGGCAATCTCCTGCTCTTCGATTGCCTTGGCGCGCTCGTCCTTTTCCTGGCCTTTGCGCGAGAAGATTTTGCAATCGACAACCGTGCCTTCGATGCCCGGGGGGCAATAGAGTGAAGCATCCTTCACGTCGCCGGCTTTTTCGCCGAAGATGGCGCGCAATAGCTTTTCTTCCGGCGTGAGCTGAGTTTCGCCTTTGGGCGTTACTTTGCCCACCAGAATGTCGCCCGGCTTCACGGTGGCGCCGGTCCGGATTACGCCGGATTCGTCCAGATTGCGGAGGAACGAATCCGCAATGTTGGGGATGTCGCGGGTAATTTCCTCAGGTCCCAGCTTGGTGTCGCGCGATTCCACTTCGAACTCCTCAATGTGAATCGAGGTGTAGTAGTCTTCCTTCACCAGCTTCTCGCTGATCAGGATGGCGTCTTCGAAGTTGTAGCCGCGCCAGGGCATGAACGCCACCAGCACGTTGCGCCCGAGCGCGAGTTCGCCGAAATCCGTGCATGGCCCATCGGCCAGCACATCCATCTTGGCCACACGTTGGCCCTGACGAACGATCGGCTTCTGGTTGATGCAGGTGTTTTGATTGGAGCGCTTGAACTTGGTCAGGGTATAGATGTCCGCGCCCACTTCACGAGAGAGCTGCCCTTCGTGCGGGGCGCCTTCCACGCGAACGATGATCCGCTCGCTATCGACCGAATCTACAATCCCTGCGCGTTTGCACAGGACGACCGCGCCGGAATCCCGCGCTGTTACCTTCTCCATGCCGGTTCCGACATAAGGGGCATCCGCGCGAAGCAGCGGTACAGCCTGCCGTTGCATGTTCGAACCCATGAGCGCGCGGTTGGCGTCATCGTTTTCAAGGAACGGAATCAGAGAAGCCGCGACCGACACAAGCTGTTTCGGGCTGACATCGATGTATTCGATTTCATCCCGGTTTTTGAGAACGAAATTGCCCGCCTGCCGCGCATTCGCCAATTCCGGCACAATGCGGCCACGCTCATCGAGCTCCACGTTGGCCTGGGCAACGATGTACTTGTCTTCTTCCCACGCCGAAAGGTATTCGCAGTGCGCTTCGTATTCAGCCGCCTGCTTGCCTTTGGAAAGATCCGCGTTGGCCTTCTCGATATCCGTGCGGCGCATCACATCACCGACTTTGAACGGAGTATCGCCCGGGTTCAGAACCTGGATTTCATCCGCGACAATCCCTTTGACGACCTTACGGTACGGGCTTTCGATGAACCCGTATTCGTTGATCTGGGCGAAGCACGAAAGCGACGAAATCAACCCGATGTTGGGGCCTTCCGGCGTTTCAATCGGACAGATACGGCCATAGTGAGTGGGGTGAACGTCACGCACTTCAAAGCCTGCGCGCTCCCGCGAGAGACCGCCCGGTCCAAGAGCCGAAAGACGCCGTTTGTGCGTAATTTCGGATAGAGGATTCGTTTGATCCATGAACTGCGAAAGCTGGCTCGAACCGAAGAATTCGCGGATCGCGGCCATCACCGGCTTGGCGTTCACAAGGTCATGCGGCATGGCGGTCGACATTTCCTGGTAGACCGACATTTTCTCTTTGATTGCGCGTTCCATGCGAACCAAGCCGATACGGAACTGATTTTCGAGCAGTTCGCCCACGGCCCGGACACGCCGATTGCCCAGATGATCGATATCATCGACCGCGCCCAGGCCCTTGCGGAGTTTGAGCAGATAGCGAATAGTGGCGAGAAAATCGTCCGGGGTAAGGGTGCGGTTGTCGAGTGCGGTGGCATCCGCTTTATCGAACAGCTTGATATTGAACTTCATGCGGCCGACGCGCGAGAAATCGTACTTGCGGTGGTCGAAGAACATGCCTTGAAAGAGCTGGGTTGCCGTGTCGACGGTGGGCGGATCGCCCGGGCGCAGCTTGCGGTAGATCTCGATCAGCGCGTCCTTCTCACTCTTGACCGGATCCTTCCTGATGGTGGCCGAAATGACGGTTCCCACTTCGTCGCGCTCCGGGAAGAACACGTCGAAGCTTTCGAGACCCGCGTTGGTGAGTTTGTTCAGCACCGTGGGGGTAAGCTCGGCATTGGCGTCCACCAACACTTCGCCCGTCTCCATATCCACCACGTCGGCAGCCATGAAGGCGCCTTCCAGATCGTTGGGCGCAACTTCCACCTGTGTGATCTTGTTCTTCAGGATTTCTTTCATCAGGGAAGAGGTGACCTTCTTTCCCTGGCCCACAATCGTTTCACCCGCCGCGTTCGTAATGACGTGCGACAGCTTCATGCCGGTCAACGCCTCATCGACGTTCCAGAACAGCTTGCTTTCTTTCGGGCTGATCTTAGTGACTTTATAAAAAGCCCGCAGAATCTGCTCGTCCGTTTTCAGGCCGAGCGCGCGGAGGAACACGGAACCGTAAAACTTGCGCTTCCGGTCGATCCGGACGTAGAGAAGGTTCTTGAGGTCGTACTCAAACTCGACCCAGCTTCCGCGGTACGGAATGATTTTGCCGAGAAAGTAACCCTGAGCCGGAATGCGCTCGAAAAAGACGCCGGGTGAACGGTGGAGCTGCGAAACGATCACGCGCTCCGTACCGTTGATGATGAACGTGCCGTTGTCAGTCATCAACGGAATTTCGCCGTAGAAGACTTCCTGTTCTTTGATATCGCGAACGCTCTTGACCCCTGTATCCGGATCTTTCGAATACACGGTCAGGCGGATGGTTACTTTTAGCGGCGCCGCGTAGGTCATTCCGCGGGCCTGGCACTCCACCATGTCGTACTTAAGCTGGAGGCCGACCGGGTCGCCGCATTTGTTGCAGAATGTAACGACGTTCTTGTTGAATGTGCCGCAGTGGTGACAGAGCACATCGCCGGGGTGGAACGGATCGGTCTTGATAATGGCGCCGCAAGCCGGGTTCCGGCAGGTAGAGCGCAGGTGATCGAGACCCTTCAGATTGCCGCACTTGCATTCCCAGTTACCGATCGAGTAATCCACAAACTCGAGCTGGCTCACGCCGCGAAAATCGGATATCGGGAATACGGAATTGAACACTGTCTGCAACCCAACGTCTTCACGCTCATTGGGCAGCAAATCCATCTGCAGAAAACGCTGGTAGGAGTTCTTCTGCACCTCGATCAGGTTCGGGATCGGGATTGATGTTTTAATTTTGGAAAAATCAATTCGCTCGGGGGTTAAACCATTCACTTGAACATTCATTAATCAAAAACTCCTGAGGGCGGAACAGCCGGGCAGCTTACAAAAGCAAAAAAATTGACGGACCTTGCGGAATTTCGCTCGAAAAGAGCCGTTCCGAAGGCCCGCCAGACACAGAGGGCGTAAAAACCGGGAGTGGGTGGGGGTACGTTACCGCTACAGAGACGGGGGAGACACTATGAGACGGACGAATAGCTTCCGAATTTTGGCGCAGAACGAACCCGCGCGCAGATTCGGGTGCACTGCAATTTGAATACCAAGATTCTAAATTCACAGTCACCAATCCGGACGCTACCCCGGCAAAACCAATCCCAATCCAAATTCTAACAGACACATTCCTATCCCGTCAAACGGAAGCGGTGGTAGTGCGTCTGAACTGTAAGAGGAACGCCGCGCGGGAAAGGGCGGTTAGGAGCCGAAGCACTGCCGCTTGACCAACTGCCCCCGCGAGAAATTTACTTGACTTCGACGCTGGCGCCTGCGTCAACGAACTTCTTCTTGATGGTTTCCGCTTCTTCCTTGCTGACGCCTTCCTTCACTGTCTTGGGAGCGCCGTCGACCAGATCCTTTGCTTCTTTCAAGCCCAGGCTGGTGACTTCGCGAACCGCTTTGATCACGTTGATCTTGTTCGCGCCCGCAGCCGTCAGGACCACCATGAACTCGGTCTTTTCTTCCGCCGCCGGGGCTGCCGCCGCCGCGCCGCCGCCTGCCGCCGCGGCTGCCGGGGCTGCTGCCGCTGCCGAGACGCCAAACGCCTCTTCCATATCCTTCACCAACTGTGCCGCTTCGAGCAACGTGAGGGTCTTAATCTGTTCGAGAATTGCTTTTGTGTCCGCCATTTCAAAACTCCTTAAATCGAATCCTTTATTCTTGAAAAGCCGTTACGATTGAAACTTGTTTTCCTTGACAGCCTGATCGACGACCACCGCCAGGCTCCGCCCCACCGCGTTCAAAGTACCCGTTAAACGCTGGGCCGGGGCGTTGATGAGGAACATCAACTTCGCATAAATCTCTTCTTTCGAAGGCAAAGAGGCCAGATCGTGAATCGCTTTCACGTCGATCACGCGGCCCTGGACGATCCCCGCCTTGAAGGTAAATACCGGATTGGTCTTCGCGTAAGTAGTCAGCGCTTTCGCAAGCGCTACCGGATCGTCATAGGTGTAAGCGATCGACGTCATACCACGCAAGCCCTTTAAGACCTGCTCCGACGCGGTGCCCGCGCTTGCGATCTCCGCCAGATTGTTCTTCACAACCCGGTACTTCGAGCCAGAGTCCCGAACCACTTTCCGCAGATCGTTGTCCTGAGACACACGGATTTTCTCGTATCCGGTAACAAACAAATTTTCCACCTTGTCGAATTCCTTGCGCAAGGCGTCCAAATCTTTTTCTTTGTCCGATTTCTTTTTCATTGGGCGGAATCCTTCTTAGCGTCAACTACTTCGAGCGAAATGCCGGGACTCATGGTGGAGCACATGGTTGCGCTCTTTACATATTTGCCCTTCGCCGCCGCGGGTTTCGCCTTCAGCACAGCCTGAATCAAAGTGGAAGCGTTCTCAACCAACTTCTCCTCCGTGAAACTCAGCTTCCCAACCGGAGCGTGAATAATCCCGGTCTTGTCCACGCGGAATTCCACCTTACCGGCCTTAATCTCCTGAATGGCTTTTGCAACGTCCACCGTAACGGTGCCGGTTTTCGGATTCGGCATCAGGCCGCGAGGCCCGAGCACCTTACCGAGTTTGCCGACAGAGCGCATCATATCCGGCGTCGCGATGATCGCGTCATAGTCCACCCAGTTTTCCGACTGGATCTTGTTGACCATGTCTTCGCCGCCCACGAAATCCGCGCCGGCTTCCTGCGCCTCCCGAAGCTTGTCGCCAGAGGCTATGACTAGTACTTTCTTAGCCTTACCAAGTCCATTGGGCATCACCACCGTGCCGCGCACCATCTGATCGGCATGTTTCGGATCGACGCCCAGCCGCAGGTGGACCTCAACGGTCTCGTCGAACTTCGCAAACTTGATTTTCTTGAGGAGGGTAACCGCTTCCGGGAGTTCGTACTGCCGGGTTTCGACCTGATTAACCGCAGATGTGTATTGTTTGCCTGGTTTTTGCGCCATTTTTCCCTCATTGGTGCGAACGGCGGCGCAAAGTTCGCGCACACGCCTCCCACTGAGCCCTACGTTTTGGGGACTCCTAAAAATTAACACGAAACGAACGGATTGACAACTTCGACACCGGAGATGATCTGGCCGTGAGAAAGATCTTCCGTGTACAACCACGGCGCTCCCGCCCGCTTTGCGGCCACGACAATGAGCGCGTCCCAAAAGGGTAACCGGCTTTCGCCGCTGAGTTCCGAGGCCTCGCGGATTGAAGAATAATCGGAAACAATTACGGGCCATGTCGCGATGACGTCCAAATGCGCCCGGGCAGCTTCCGGGCTCCGGGGATTCTTGATTTTGCGCGTCAGCGTTACATAAAGCTCTTGCAATACCTGCGTGCTGGTCCGTAAGCGCATCTCAGTCATCAGGCTTACAATCAGCAGGTCCGCAGGTTCCGACCGGACCCGGTCGTCCCCTGCAATTGCGTAGACAAAAATATTCGTACCGACAAAAGCGGGTCTACCG
>JALYXI010000212.1 GCA_030947245.1 Acidobacteriota bacterium | reverse complement strand
CCGCCGCCGGTGCAGCCGCGGCAACCGTGAAACCGGCCACGGCAGTCACTGCCAGAGTGGACGTCCGGTTGGATGGCGTTCGTTTGAAGATTTACGATGTCGAACAAGCGCGTGAGGTTCCGCAACTCTCGAGCGTGAGCATAGCCGGACCCTACAACATCTCCGGAACCGGTGAGACTCTCAGCCGGGAAAGAATTTTCGTTTGCACCCCCGGGTTGGCAGCGGAGGAGGGGCCGTGCGCACGAAAGATCATTGCGAACCTAGGGCGCCGCGCATACCGGCGTCCGGTCACGAACACGGATTTGAAGCCGCTGATGGCTTTCTATGAGAGTGGCCGCCGCGAAGGAAGCTTCGATTCAGGCATCGGCATGGCTCTTCGCGCTATTCTGGTTTCCCCGAATTTCCTGTTCCGGGTGGAGCATGACCCTACGCAGGCCGGGCCGGGAACGGTTCACCGGATCAGCGACATTGAGCTGGCATCCCGCCTTTCCTTTTTCCTGTGGAGCAGCATTCCGGATGAGGAGCTTTTGAAAGCGGCGGAGTTGGGCAAACTGAAGGACCCGGCGGTGCTCGATACCCAGGTGAGCCGCATGCTCGCCGACCCCCGCTCAAACGCCTTTGTCGCTAACTTTGCGGGACAATGGCTCTTTCTCCGTAACCTCGCCCAGGTAAGACCGGATCAGGACGTTTTCCCGCAATTCGACCCCGCCTTGCGCCGGGCTTTTGAGCGGGAAACGGAACTGTTCTTCGATGCCATCTTGCGCGAAAATCGTCCGCTGACAGATCTGCTGACCGCGGATTTCACTTTTTTGAACCATCGCTTGGCGCAGCATTATAAAATTCCCAACGTTTATGGTTCGCAGTTCCGGCGCGTCTCTCTGAAAGACCCGAACCGCGGCGGCCTGCTCGGTCAGGGCAGCATCTTGACCGTCACTTCGTACCCGAACCGGACTTCGGTTGTACAGCGCGGTAAATGGGTTCTCGAAAATCTACTCGGCAGCAGCCCGCCTCCTCCTCCGCCTGACATTCCGGCTCTCGAAGCCCATGCCAAAGATGGCGTGCAGCTGACCATGCGGCAGCAAATGGAGCAGCATCGCGCGAATCCCACTTGTGCGGGCTGCCATTCCCGCATGGATCCGATCGGCTTTTCACTGGAGAACTATGACGGGATTGGCGCTTGGCGCTCCAAAGATGGCGGAAATGCGATTGATGCCACGGGAAAGCTTCCCGACGGAACGGTTTTTGAAGGCCCGAAAGGCCTCAAAAATCTGCTCACCACCAGCTATAAAGACCAATTTGTAACTACTTTTACCGAGAAGTTGATGACCTACGCTCTGGGGCGTGGGCTCGAATACTTCGATGAACCGGCGGTGCGTGCCGTGATCCGTGACGCTTCGGCCCAAAACACAACCATTCCAGCTTTGATCCATTCAATCGTCGCAAACCCGCAATTCCAGACGAGGAGAACAAAAGAAACATCATGATTATTACTAAGAAGGCTCTCGGCCGCCGCACATTCCTGCGCGGTATCGGTGTAACGATGGCGCTGCCGCTTCTCGATGCAATGGTTCCCGCCATGACGAACACGCGGCTTACCGCCGCTAACCCGGGGATGCGCCTCGGGTTCGTTTATGTCCCAAACGGGATTATTCAAAAGGCCTGGCTCCCGTCGCAGGTGGGCACGGGTTATGAGTTTGCCTCCACCATGAAGCCTCTGGAGCAGTACCGCGACAAGATGCTGGTTTTGAGCAATCTGATGCAAAACGGCGGACGCGCGTTGGGTGACGGCGCGGGCGACCACGCTCGGGCGGGTGCGACATGGCTCACCGGCGTCCACCCCAAGCGAACGGAAGGCGCCGACATCAAGGCCGGTATCTCGGCGGACCAGATCGCGGCCCGGGAACTGGGCAAAAAGACCCAGTTCGGATCTTTAGAGATCGGCCTCGAAGAGCCGAGTCTGGCCGGCGGCTGTGACAGCGGCTATAGCTGTGCCTACACGAACACCATTTCATGGCGCACTCCCATCACGCCCAATCCCATGGAAGTGAACCCGCGGGCCATTTTCGAACGCCTCTTCGGAGACGGTCAGACGACTGACCCCAAAGAGCGCATCAAGCTACTGAACGAAGATCGCAGCCTGCTCGACTTTGTTCGCGGTGATGTGGCCCGGCTGGAACCGGAGCTAGGAGCGCGGGACAAGAGCAAGCTGGATGAGTACCTCGATGGAATCCGCGATATCGAACGGCGCATTCAAAAAGCGGAACAGCAGAGCGCAGCCGTCAAGCTTCCCATGCTGGAGCGTCCTTCCGGCATCCCGGATGAATTTGAAGAACACGCCAAGCTGATGAGCGATCTGATGGTGATCGCTTTCCAGACCGACATGACGCGCGTAATCAGCTTTATGATGGCGCGGGAAGGCAGCAACCGCAGCTATCGCTCGATCGGCATTGCCGACGGCCACCATTCCGTGACCCACCACCAGAACGATCCGGAAAAGATCGCGAAAACGATCAAGATTGACGAACTGCACGTGAAAACCTTTTCGTATCTCGTCAATAAAATGGATGCCACCAAAGATGGCGACGGCACTCTCCTCGATCACTCACTGCTGCTTTACGGAAGCAGCATCAGCGACGGCAATGCGCATACGCACCACGATTTGCCGCTAGTGCTGGTAGGCGGCGCGGGCTGCAACATCAAAGGCGGACGCCACATCCGTTATCCCAAGGAGACGCCCATGAATAACCTGCTGCTCACCATGCTCGATAAGGCCGGCGTGCAAACGGAAACTCTGGGCGATGCCACCGGCAAGCTCCAACAGCTTTCCGTGGCTTAGGCGAAACCGGCGGAAATTCACGTCCCATGTGCGTCCGGGTCTTTACACGTAACGTTGTGACGCTGGCGCTATTGGCTGCACCTTACGCCGCGTCTTCCAAGGCGGAGCCGGATTTGCGGTTGATCCAGGCGATTAAGGAGCAGAGCGGACGGGGTGCCTCGTCGCTGATCGGTGAACACGTGGATGTCAACGCGGCCCAGCCCGATGGCGCAACTGCGCTTGCCTGGGCCGCGTACCTCGATCAGGCCGCAACCGTAGATCTGTTACTGAAGGCGGGAGCGAAGGCCAACACAGCGGATGAATACGGGGAAACACCGCTCACTCTGGCGTGCGCAACCGGCGACTTCGGCGTGATCGAAAAGCTGATCCAAGCCGGGGCGGACGCCAAGGCGGCGCGTTGGAACGGCGAAACCGCTCTGATGATTGCGGCGCGTTCGGGTACGGTCCCCGCTGTGAAGCTGCTGCTCGCGCACGGCGCGGACGTCAATGCCGCGGAAGGCCACAAGGGTCAGAACGCCCTCATGTGGGCCGCCGCGGAAGGCCACTCCGATGTGGTAGATGTTCTCATTCAAAGTGGCGCGGACGTGAAGGCAGTTTCAAAGGGAGGCTTTACGCCGCTCTTGTTCGCAGCCCAGAAGGGCGACAGCAAAGCCGTCAGCAGCTTGCTGAAGGCCGGCTTGGATCCCAACTACGTGCTGCCTTCGGGCGTCAATGTGCTCCAAATCGCTGTGGCGGGTGACCAGGTCCAGGCTGCGGAGGTGCTCCTGGAGAAGGGCGCTAATCCGAATACTGCGGACCGCCGTGGCAACACGCCCCTGCACATCGCCGCCCAGGCGGGGGATCTCGAAATCGTCAAATCGCTTCTGGCCAAAGGAGCGAATCCGAATGCGCTCACGGCGAAAACGGCCACTCCGGGAGGGCGCGGAGGCTTTCGAATTGCGGCTGGGGAACAGACGCCGTTGCTTCTGGCAGCCCGTGCGAATCACAAAGACGTAATGGAGGTTCTGGTCGCCGGCGGGGCGGATCCTAAGTTAAAGGCGCAGGATGGCAGCACGCTGCTGATGGCCGCTGCCGGAAGTGCCCATCTTGAGCCTGTAGAATACGCTTACGAGTTGGCGCCGGACATCAGCGCTGTCACCACTCGCAAGAGCACCGTGATGCATGCGGCCGTGTCCGTGTCCATGCAGAAATCGACCCAACTTGAAGTCTGCAAAGTAATTCAATTCCTTGCGGATAAGGGCGCGGATTTGGATGCGGCGGATGCGAATGGGAGAACGCCCATGGTGATCGCGGACATCCTTCCCATCGATAAGGCCGTTACTCTGATTACCAAGTTGATCGTCGAGAGCGGCAAAACTCCGAAGTTCCCTTCCAAGCGTTAGTTCGGGGCGGCGCCTCTTCGTACAAAGGACAATGCTTAAAGTGCATCCGTTGTGCGCGATCATGGATGGCTTTGAGCTATCCGCCGGTGCAAGTGATGAATTGGATGGGGCTGGCTTCACCATCGTTCCGGGTCCGGTGCCTACCGGGGATCTCGCTCAGTTGGCCGCTGCCTATGACACGGCTGTCGGCAGCGCCGCCCCCGACGATGTTAAGGTCGCGAGTTCGACTACCCGAGTCAGCGATTTCGTCAATCGTGGCCCGGAGTTCGACGGACTCTACCTGCACCCGCCTGTTCTCAAGGCATGTTGCCGCATTATCAACGAGCCATTTAGGCTCAGTACGATGCATGCCAGGACGTTGCGGCCAAGATTACCGGCCCAGAATCTCCACGTTGATTTCGAGCGCGACAGTCGCGGTTGGACCATGGTCGGCTTCATCTTCATGGTTGATGAGTTCCGAAACGACAACGGCGCGACGCGATTCGTGCCGGGCTCACACCTGTGGTCTACGGTTCCGCCGACGCTGCTTGGTGGGCTTAAGACAGAATATCCTGGGCAAATTTTGGCGTGCGGTCCGGCGGGCTCCATGATCGTATTCAACGGGTCCGTCTGGCATGGACATACCGTGAATCGCTCTGACGAGGCTCGACGCTCCATACAGGGCGCCTATATCCGCCGTGAAGCCGGGTCGGGGGCTAACCTGCCTGCGCGCATGCTTCCGGACACTCTCTCTCGTATCAGTCCACTGGCGAAGTACCTGTTGGCCGTCGAGCCGCTTGAATCGTGATCCGAGCTTTGTGGTCGTAGCCGTGCCGCACTCAGCGCCGTTTCAATTTTTCAGTGACGATCACCTGGCCTTCCCAGCATGGCCATCACTGGCATTCTTGAGAAAGATGTCTTTGCCCCGTCCCGTGGTTCTCGCCCCCTCGAATTGGTAGCCGTGTTGAACGGTAAGTGACTTATCGATGATCATTTCGCGGCCGCCCGGGACCAAGCTGAGAACGTAAACTGTGGTCACGGTGGAATCCTGGACATTTCGGGCTGTTTCGGTCACCAGCTTAGCGCCGTCCCAATGAGCTTTCGCAACTACAGGCGTGCCCGCGTTACCCGTGTTTGTGCTCTCCGTGCCGTCCAGTTTGTAAGTGATCACTTCATGAAACGCGGCGGGCTGCCCATTCTCAGTTCTGGTGGTTTCAATTCTAAGTTCGGAAGGCGTATGTCTGATTTCGATGATTACCGGACCCATTGGCACGTCCTGATGAGCCGATTCACTCCGGGCTTCATCCATGGACCATGTGCCTGAAAAGTTTGGACGGACCGGTGGACCTCCGTGAAGAGCACATGTCAATGTGAGGCTGAGTAACGCGAACCCGGAGCATTTGCCGACTCGCATATCCTATACCTTCCTGCCATTGGCTTGCTCAATCAAATGGTCGCAGCCGCGCGCGCTCAGCGCCATCATCGTAAGAGTCGGGTGCTTGTCCCCCGTGGACGGGAATGCATTTCCGCCAAACACATATAGGTTCGGGATGTCGTGGGTCTGACAGAAAGAATTCAGCACACCGTCCTTTGGATTGGCGCTCATTCGTGCCGTTCCTACTTCATGGATGGAGCCGCCTAAGCTGGCCTTGCGTCCGCCCGACGACCGCGGCGTGCCCTCCCGTGCCGCGCCAGCCCCTACACTCGACCTTCCTTCATCGGGCGATCCGGGTCCGCCCGGGAATCCAGCGGGGCCGCCGCGTCCAAAACCGGGCATGGTTTCACCTCCGGCTTTCCGGAAAAGCTCTTCCGCTTTCTGCTGGAAGTCCTCCAGAACCTTCCGGTCGTTGTCGTGGTGCGAAAAATAGATCTTAAGAACCGGAATGCCCCAGTGATCCTTCACCTCGGGGTCCAGTTCCACGCGGTTCTCTTTCTGCGCCAGCATCTCCCCGCCTGCAATCCAGACGCGCGCTTGCGCCACATACCGGCTCTTCACCTCGCGCTTCCATTCCGAGCCATAACCGGGCAGTGATCCCGCATATTGGGGGAACTCTGTTTGTCCGCCGGTCGCATTCATCACGTAGCCGCGAATGAAGTCCTTGCGCGCGGTTTTCTTGTCGAGATTCTGAAAGTTCGGAATCGTAATGCCCGCGGCCTTGCCGTCGTCCAACCGGCTCGGCCCGCCCTTCAGCTTCGGTAGGTAGCCGCTCACTCCCCCGCCCCCCACCTGGTCCATCATGTACTGGCCCAAAACGCCGCTCGAGTTCGCCAGGCCACCCGTTCCGGAGAGCAGCATCAGCCGCGTATTTTCAAGGGTGGAAGCAGCAAGAATCACGTACTTTGCATCGATGTCCACCGGCTTCATCGAATACCGCTCAACATAAGTAACCCCCTGTGCGCGGTTCTCCTGATTCATGCGCACGCGCGCGACCACGCTATCGGTTAGGACATCCAGATTTCCCGTCTTGAGCGCCGGAGGAAGCGTAACGGCAACGGTATTGAACATTGCGCCCACATCGCACCCGTTTACGCAGTTCCCGCAATAGTGGCAAGGCGGCCGGTTATTGTGCATGCGCGTCAGTTGCGCTAAGCGGCGGGGCGTGGAACGCCAGCCCAGGCTCTTCGAAGCAGCCGTGAAGATCGTTTCCGCGCAGTTCAGGGGCATGGCCGGCAGAAACACTCCATCGGGAAATTGAGGCATTCCCTCCATGGCGGCGCTCACGCCGATGAACCCTTCCACGCGGTCGTAATAGGGCTTCAGGTCCGCATAGCTAAGAGCCCAATCCATACCGAAGCCATCTCGCGAGGCCGCCTTGAATTCGTAATCGGCCATGCGGTCGCTCGCGCGGGCCCAATGCATAGTACGCCCGCCCAGACAGCGCGACCGCGTCCACCGGTAGGTGGTACCGGGCGAAGTCGTGTACGGGTTTTCCTCGCTATCGAGCATGATGCGATAGTTCCGCTCGCTGCCGGTGTACCGGCGAAGCGCGCCGGGCTTGCCTTGCCCGCGGTATTCCATCTGGTACAGAAAAGTGTGATGGAAGTCTTTGGCCGGAGTCACATCGCTTCCAGCCTCAAGCATCAGTACCTTCATTCCGGCTTGCGAGAGTTGCATGGCCGCCCAGCCGCCGCATGCTCCCGACCCAACCACAACCGCGTCATAGCTTTTAGGCATGATCCGCTTCCTGATATCGATGCCTAAACGGCATGGTGCTCCGGGTGATTGCAGGGCGGGAAGCTGGCGTTGAAGGTGTTGCCCCGGTAATCCAAGGTTTCAATCATGCCGGCGCGAGAAGTGTAGAACGCAAATGTGTTCTGCCGCTTGATCAACTGGTAGGCCCCATACGCAGGGTGCTTGGCGCTGCGGTCGCGCTCAGGCTTTGACATTGCTTCCAGCAGCGCGAGCCGGCCGTTCGCATCGGCGGCATGGAAGCCGGTTGCTTTCAGCGCGTCCATTGCGGCCCGCCACTGTTTCTGGGTAGAAGGCGTGCCCGCGGAGGCTTGAAGCACAAAATCGATGTAGTGGGCGCAGTGAGCCTCACGGGCACCCGGGGTATCGTCCGTAGGAATCAGGATCTCAGTGAAGGCCTGCAGGGCGGCGAAGTCGTCCGGCGCGAAAAATTTGGGCTGATAATCCCGCAGAAACGGAGGTTCAGGCGGGGCGGATGAGCCCGGCGTGTGGCGGTGCTCTTCCGCCGCGGAGAGCCATGCGGAGAAGAATTCGGCAGCGAAGGGCAGCGCCGCTGCGCGGGTAGCGAGATCGAGAAGATCACGGCGAGTTGGCAGCATTCTCCCTCACTATATACCTCAAAGGAATGTAGGCAGAATTTGGAGTTCCGGCAGCGCGCAACGGGCCGGCAACTTCGCCGCGAACAGGACCGTTTCCGCTACGTCGTCGGGCTGGAGCGCCTTCGCAAGAATCTCCGGATCCGGCTTCACCGGACGCTTTTCCAGAATCTCTGTCTCCACCAGACCCGGGCATATCACGCAAGTGCGGATCCCGTGCTCTTTTTCCTCCACGCGAATCGCATGAGCCATCCCGAGCAGCGCGCGCTTGGAAGCCTGGTAAGCCGCGCCCGAGACGTCCGGCGTCAAACCCGATATTGACGAGATGTAAATTAAGTGTCCTGCGCCCCTCTCCCGCATGGAAGGCAACACGGCCTGCGTAATGTAATATGCGCCGTTCAAGTTCACGTTCAACATCATGTTCCAAATATCCGGGGACAGCCGCTTCATGGACCGGTCGGGAGTGTTGGTGCCCGCCGCAAATACGAGAATATCGATGGGACCCAATTGGTCACGGGTTCGTTGCGCCAATTGCTCCATCTCCTCTACGCGCCCGGCATCCGCGGCGGAGGTTGCAATGGACAATCTTTCCTGCTCCAGTTGCGCTCGTAAAGATGTCAGGCGGTCCTCGCGGCGCGCCGAAGCCATCACCCGTGCTCCGTCCCGCGCGAACAGAACCGCTGTTTCCCGCCCGATTCCGCTGGAAGCGCCCACCACAAGTACTACCTGGTCTTTCAATTGGATCAGCATAAAGGTTGAGTTCATAGTTTACTCGCGCTCGCGAATCGATTACAGTGACGAGCAGAGGATTTATGAAAGCGCTGCTGCTGAAAAACTACAAGGAACTCGAGTTGGTTGACTTTCCGGTTCCTGAATTTGGACCTGATGAAATTCTCGTTCGCGTGAAAGCCTGTGGCATTTGCGGTAGTGATGTGCACGGGTTCGATGGCAGCACGGGCAGGCGCGTTCCTCCGATCGTGATGGGGCATGAGGCGGCCGGCATTGTCGCCGCGGCGGGCGCCAACGTGAAAAAGTTTCGAGAAGGCGACCACGTCACGTTCGATTCCACGGTGTCTTGCGGAAAGTGCTTTTACTGCAGCCGGGGTGAGATCAATCTCTGTGACAACCGCCAAGTTCTCGGCGTTTCCTGCCAGGAATTTCGACGCAACGGCGCGTTCGCTGAGTTTGTTGTAGTCCCGCAAAATATTGTGTACCGGATTCCTGAATCGCTTCCGTTCGAGCATGCCGCGTTGATTGAGGCGGTCTCCGTGGCCGTGCACGCGGTGAATATCACGCCAATTCTGCTGGGTGATACAGCCATTGTTGTCGGGACAGGCATGATCGGGTTGCTGGTGATGCAGGCAATCCGCCTGGCGGGCTGCACCCGGGTGATCGCGGTGGATCTGGACGATGCCAAGTTGAAGGTCGCGCGCCAGTTCGGGGCCGATGAAACCGTGAATCCGAATGCCGGTGACGTCCAGGCCCGCCTTGCCGAGCTTACCGGGGGACGAGGCGCGGCCGTGGCGATTGAAGCCGTGGGGGCCACAGACCCGATCAAAACAGCCATTCATGGTGTCCGGAAGGGCGGTACTGTAACGCTGGTCGGAAATATCAAGCCGAATGTCGAAATCCCGCTCCAGGTGGTAGTGAGCCGTCAGATTCGGCTCCAGGGGTCCTGCGCATCGAGCGGCGAATATCCGGCCTGCATCGATCTGTTGGCGAGCGGAGCGATTCGCGTCGACCCGATCATCAGCGCCAAGGCTCCATTAGAAGAAGGCGCGTCATGGTTCGACAAGCTCTACGACCCCAAGTCGCAGCTCATGAAAGTAGTTTTAGAGCCCTAACGCGATCGAGTCAACGAAGATCAGTCCTGTCTTGTGGCCTTGAACGCTGAAGACCTTGGTCATCCCGTCCGCGTCGATGCCGTGGCGCGCGACGACGGTAATGCAGTTCCGGTTCGTGAGCGCGATTCCGGTATTCGGGTCGATGATGTGCGAATAACGCACACCGTCCACGTCCAAATGCTGTTCGGTATCCCCGGAGGTGGAAACAGCCGCGTTCGTCAGGGTGATCGTCTTGCCCGGTTCTGAAGCGATCGCAATTTTCCAGCCGCGCTCCCCGGTAGGCGCATCACTGAATGCGAGATCGCCGCCGGCCGCCACTAACGCGCTGTGAATTCCTAACTCAGTGAGAACTCGCAAAGCCTCATCCGCCGCAAAGCCTTTGGCTATGCCGCCTGCATCGAGCAACATGCCCGGCTGATCGAAGCTTACCGCTTTGGCCGCGGCATGCAAGTGCATCTTCCGATAGCCGCACCGTGCCGCAGCGTCCTGCAGATCGGAGCTATCAGGCAGTTGCCCAGCTTTGCGGGCTGTGCGCCAAAGGCGGGTAAGAGGCCCGAGCGTGATATCGAAAGCGCCCTTGCTTTTCTCTGAGAGGGCTTGAGCAGCGGCGAGTACACGGAACAGTTCATCGGAAACGCCAACAGGCCGCTGAACGGCGATGCGCGTGACCCGGCTAAGTTCGCTCTCTATCTTGTAGTCCGAAAGAATCTCATCCAGGGCTGCGATGCGCCGGAATGCGGCGCGTATGGCATGGTCGGCCTCTGCCCCATCGTGGGCATATACGCGGATCTGCATCAGCGTACCCATATGCGGTTCGACCGCCTCGAAGAGCGACAGTGGCGGTGATGGCGATGGCCGTGCGCCACTCAAAACCACGAGGCAAAGCAAGCCCAGGATCGAACTACTGCTCGTCATGCTCTACGCCATTGTTCCAGTAGCGGAACATCTCATCGGCGGAAGGGATCTTAACGGGCCGCACTAAGCGGAATCCAAGCCACTGCGCATCGGTCTCGTACCAGATACTTTTCGGCAACTGCGGATCCTGTTCTTTCCAGGAAGGATCTGAGGCAACGCGAGCCGTGCAGCGCAACACCCCTGCAGGATCGTTCCAAGACCCGCCGCGAACGGCAATCGGATACGGCGCAGTCACCCTGACCCAGGGATTTGAAGCGGGCTGGGCGGAATAGGGCCGGTATTGGTCAAGCGTCCACTCCATGACGTTTCCCAGCATGTCGTAGAGCCCCCATCCGTTCGGTTTCTTTGTGGCCACCTTCTGATAAGCGCCTTTGCTGTCGGCGTTGTACCAGGCTGTGTCCTCCAGCTTCACTGGCCCGTCTGCGCGACACGCGTATTCCCACTCAGCTTCTGTAGGAAGGCGATAGAACTCGCCGGTTTTCGCGCTGAGCCATTCGGCATATTTGTTGGCCGCGTGCTGCGTCATGCTGATCGCGGGGAAGCCGTTGGTGCCCATTCCGAAGCTCATTTCGACATAGGGCCGCGTGGGGCGGCTTACCGCGTCCGCCAAACTTTCCGCCCCCGCGTTCGGCGCAAACATGAACAAGAGATATTCATCCCATGTCACTTCGTGAGCCTGCATGCTGAAGGCGTCCACGTGGACCCGGTGCACAGGCTTTTCATCCGGATCGCCCATCAGAAAGTCACCCGCGGGAATGGGAACCATCTCGAAAGAAACAGTGGTGTTCGGAATGGTAACGCGGCCGTTGACGGGTGTGTGCTGAACGATTTTCTCGCGTATGCGGCGCACCGTCTCAAGCTCGGAGGTCACCGCCTGTGCGCCGGGCTGGAGCGTCACATCGGCCGGCCACGGCGCACCCTGCTCGATCCACTGCCGCAACGTGTTCACCTGGCCGGCAGTCAGCTTCGGGCCTCCCGGAGGCATCGCGCCATCGCGGACGGTAGTGAAAAGAGAGCTCCCGGCCGGCTTGCCCGGTACTAAAACTTTCTTGTCCAACGCGGCTTGACGGGTCGCGAGAGAGAAAGCTTTTCCATTCCCGCGATGACACGGCAAGCATTGCTGCTGCAGCAGAGGCGCTACGTCCCGCGCGAAACCGATTGCAGGCACCCCATTGGCCGGTGCTTGACCGAGCAGAAAAGCAGCGGCAAGCGCCCCGTATGCCGGTTTGGACTTCGCCATCGAATCCTTACAGGAACTTAGTCTTCCCAGGTTCCGCACGAGGATTCACAGCCAGCGTGCCGTTCCAATCCAGATGATCCGGAACCAGCTTCTCCTGCGAGTTCAGCGCCTGGTCCCAGGTGACTGTCTGACCGGTGTACGCCGCCATCCTGCCCATCATGGCCAACAGCGTACTGGTTGCCATGCGCTTCCCATCGTTAACGGGCTGGCCCTTTCGAATGGACGCAAAGAGCACGTCGTGCTCGCGCTGGTACATGTCGTATTTCTGGCCGCTCCAAACCCACGGATTCTTGCCCTCAATGCGCGGAACGGGCCCGCGTCCGATGGTGATGGTTCCATCCGTGCCCAGGATGTAGTCGGCATTTTCGTTGTAACAGCCCACCATTTGGCGGTTCGCCAGAAAGGCCCGGATACCGGCGCCGTAAAGATAATTCACTTCGAAATGGTCGTAAATGTTGCCGCCTTCGGCGGGCACGGACCGGCCACCCGTTGCCACGCAGCTCACCGGAGGCTCATCGTGCATGGCCCACGCGATTTTGTCCGCGCTATGAACCGCCTGTTCCACCAGGCTATCTCCACATAACCAAACGAAGTTGTACCAGTTGCGGATCTGCCATTCGGTATCGCTCATCCCTTCAGGACGCGTGCTGGCCGGGGGCATGGGCTTGACCGGACTGGTGTAGTATGTGGCGTAATAAATGAC
>JALYXI010000210.1 GCA_030947245.1 Acidobacteriota bacterium | reverse complement strand
AATAACCCGTTACGGGCGGCGCAATCCTTTAACCATCGATACGATGCCGCTTACGACGAATACACTAAGTACGATGGCTTGCCAGGTTTTCCGGCGCATAACTGCAACGGCGACGAGGTGCTCTATAAGAATGCGCGTTACATCGGCAGCTTCACCAAGGGGCTTCCTCACGATAACAATGGGGAGGTAGATCCAACGGCGTACTGTAAGTTGCTTGCCGCGCTCGATAGCGGAAAGCAGAATGATTTCAATAAAGTTCCATTGGGATGCACTGTTGCCTGCAAGAATCTTCCGGATCCGGATGAGACTTGCGAGTGTCCTGTCAATTCGCGGAAACTTGAAAACCCGCAAGGCTCCTATACGTTTGACCTTGAGGGGGCGGATTCTCATTCCCTGCAGATTCCCCCGGCGCCGGCTTTCAAGAGTGCGACCGAAGTTTCGGACATCCTCGAAAACTACTGGATGGCGCTGGCCCGGGACATCCCGTTCATCGAGTTTCCTCCGCATACTCCCGCAAACCCGCTCTTTGCGGCCGCCATGGCTGACCTGAACAGCCGGCCGTTTTATTCCGCCGGCGACCCCGAGTTTTATCCCACGCCTCTGACGCCAACGAACCTATTTCGTGGATTCACTCCCGGTGACCAGGTGGGACCGTATGTCTCGCAATTTTTATTGCAGGATGTACCCTACGGATCCCAGTTGATCGCCGCCTCCATTCGCACTCTGCTACCGGGCGTGGACTTTATGACTACATTTACCGAATGGCTGAACGTGCAGCGCGGTTGCGATTTCGCCCAGAGTAACTGTGATCCGGTGCCCCGGTTAATCCGTAGTCCGCGTGATCTCGGGCAGTACGTCCACGTCGACTTCACGTTTAACGCATTCTTGAATGCAGCGCTCATTTTGTTTTCAGGGCGCCCACCTGCGCGGAGGTGCGAAGCCGGACAAGGCTTCGGTACGCCACTCGCGGAGCGGATCCCCTATGTGAACCCGATGGCCCCGCCGGAGGAAGATTCCTCATCGAAGGCCCCGAAAGAGATTGGCATGCAAACGTTCGGATTTCAGCACATCACTTCTCTGCTTTTGGAAGTGATGAATCGTGCGCTGAAGGCGGTCTGGTACCAGAAGTGGCTGGTGCACCGGCGTCTGCGTCCTGAGGCGTTCGGCGGCCGGCTGGATCGAAAAATAAGAGCGGGTGCGGCATACGGAATTGATCCGTCCTACTCAACATCCCCGATCTTCCAGGAAACCGGGCCATTTAGTATCTTCCGTTTCAACCGGCGCCAGAACGCGAATAAGCGGTCCGACATGGATCATGACAAGGGTACCTATCTGCTGCCGATGGAGTTTGCGGAAGGGTCGCCGCTCCACCCATCTTACGGAGCCGGGCACGCCACTGTCGCCGGAGCATGCGCCACCGTTTTGAAGGCGTTCTTCCCCGAGGACCAGGTAATCGGCGCTCCGTTTGTCTCCAACGCAAGCGGCACGGCATTGTTGCCTTACTCCGGTCCCGACACGCTACGAGTGGGTGGCGAACTCGAGAAGTTAGCCTCGAATATCTCGCTGGGGCGCAACTTCGCAGGCACGCATTGGCGTTCCGATCACACGGTTTCGTTGCGGTTGGGAGAGAAAATCGCGATCAGCATGCTTTATGACCAGTGCCGGTTGTATAACGAGTCGTATCAGTTCAAGTTTCGCCGATTCAGCGGCACTCCCGTGCAGATCGATCCGACCAGCACCGTGGGCGCTCTTCGCGCATGGATGACCAGCTATTAACGCTCCTCGGTTCCACGGCTCCGGCAGCGTTCTCTCTCCAACTAAGAAGCCGTCAAGCCTGCGGCCTCGGCTAGTTTTGCCTGCCGGTCGTGCTCAAAATTCTTGTACACCTGCTGAGCCTCCCGGGTGGAAATCTGTCCGCGAAAGACATGTTGAGAAACAGCATTCGCCCACTCCGCATGATGCAACGGTGTGAGTCAGAGCGCTGGACCGTGCACTAACCGCCGCTGAGCCTCGTCGAATGACTGTCAATAAGTAGAGCGAGACGAAAAAGCTCGTGTCGGCGTAAATCGTCAATCGCGACCGCGTTCCTCAATCACATGTCCGCACCGGGTAGTACGCGGTCTCCGAACTCTTTTGCATGCGCCCCACAAAGTCCGGAAACACCGGTTTATGGGCGGGCGAACTCTCAGGAACGATGAGCCCAAGAATTCGATCTCTCTCACGAAGTTCCACGGTCTTGCCGGCCCGCAGCCAGGCCTTGAGTTGCCGGGTGTCCCGCAACTGCCGAATGTCCATCGAGGGCATCTGACCCAATATGCAACGACGTGTGGCACAAACCAAGGGGTGGCCTGCTCTCCCATCCCGCTTCAAAAGGTAACCTCTAAGAAGAATGAGCGCTCTCTTTATGAGTCCTACGGTTCTCCCGACTGCCGCCCCGGCGCCCGGGCCGGTCGTGCTGACCGGCCGTTACGTCACGGTGACGCCGCTTTGTCAGGAACACTTCCACTCGATCTGGGAAGGCACCAGTGAACCTGCGAACGGATGGCTCTGGACCTATCTATTTGACGGTCCATATTCGGACCGCGCCTCCTTCGATAGCGCCATGTCCGCCAAAGTGAACTCCCGGGACCCCTTGTTCTTTGCTTTGATTGACCACCGGACCGGCCTCTCGGCGGGTCACGCCGCCTACATGCGAATCGAACCGAAACACCGCTGCATCGAAGTGGGATCTATCCTCTACAGTCCCGCTTTCCAGCGCACCGCAGCGGCTACGGAAGCCATGTACCTGATGGCCCGCCATGTCTTTGAAGATTTGGGGTACCGCCGTTATGAGTGGAAATGCAACGCCCTGAACGAGCTTTCCCGGCGAGCGGCCCTACGCCTCGGATTTACTTTCGAGGGCATCTTCCGCCAGCACATGATCATCAAGGGCCGCAATCGCGACACGGCCTGGTTTGCCATGCTCGATGGTGAATGGCCCGCCCGCAAAGCTGCTTTTGAGCACTGGCTCGCACCGGAAAATTTCGATCGCGCCGGCTGCCAGATCTCCCGCCTGGGATAATTAAGCGGTTCGAATGGAAAAGCTGGAGAACCTGAGGCGGATTCGCGACACGCTGAAGGACGCCGTGGAGCGGGAAACCCTTCTGCAGGACGAGCGATGGGAAGAAACATCGCGCAACCGGCAGGATTTCAAAGCCGCCTCTGCGTTCCAAAAACAGAGGGAAACCGCTCTCCTGGCGATGGCTGCTTTTCAGAAGGCCAACGAGGCATATCAACAGGCGCTGCGGCTTTCCAAACAGAATCGCGAACCCTGACGCGATTTCACTCCCGAACTTCCTAAACATTCTTCCGATTCCGTCCGATAAGACTAGTAATGTTTTCTATCATCGGAATCGTTGTGGTGCTTGGCGCTGTGGTTGGGGGCTACTTGATGGAGAAGGGAAACCTGATGGTTCTCCTCCAACCGGCCGAACTCGTCATTATCGGCGGTGCGGCGCTCGGCACCCTTCTGATTGCCAACCCTCTTCCTGTCGTGATCCAGATCGCGAAGGGGATCCTCGGCGTGATCGGCGGCAGCAAGTTCACCAAGGTGTATTACCTCGAAACCCTCCGTATGTTGCTCGATCTGTTTAACTATGCGCGCAAATCCGGAATGGCGAAGTTGGAAGCCGATGTCGAAGATCCTGCAAAAAGCGAAGTATTCAAAAAATATCCCAAGTTTCTGAAAGATCACCATGCTCTTGATTTTGTCTGCGACACGATCCGCATGTCTCTTTCCGGCACGATCGCGCCGTTCGAATTGGATCAAATGATGGAACTCGATATAGAGGTCCACCATCATCAGGCCACCATCCCGATTTCCGCCCTTACCACGGTGGCCGATGCGCTCCCCGGACTGGGAATTGTCGCGGCCGTTCTTGGGGTGGTCATTACCATGGGTGCGTTGGGAGGTCCGCCGGAAGAGATCGGTCACAAGGTTGCGGCCGCGCTGGTTGGCACCTTCCTGGGAATCCTTCTTTGTTACGGGTTCTTCTCACCGCTTGCCGGAATGATGACGAAAATTGTCGATGCCGAAGGCCAGTATTACAATGCTCTTCGAGTCGCGCTCCTTGCTTTTGCCAAGGGTTCGGCGCCGGTGCTTGCTGTGGAGTTTTCGCGCCGCTCCATTCCCGCCGAATGCCGGCCCAGCTTTAAAGAATTTGAAAAAGCTACAAAGGGTGGCGGTATGGCCGCAGCCGCGAAGGCAGCCTGACGATGAGCCAGGACATAGGTAAAACCGCTGCCGCTCTTCCGCCCATCATCATCATCAAGAAAAAGAAAAGTCACGGCGGCCACCATGGCGGGGCCTGGAAGGTTGCTTATGCGGATTTTGTGACCGCCATGATGGCCCTGTTTATCGTGCTTTGGCTTCTA
>JALYXI010000187.1 GCA_030947245.1 Acidobacteriota bacterium | reverse complement strand
CGGTCGAACTGCACGCCCATTTGAAACGCCAGCGTGTACCCGGTGACGTCATAGGGAGGGATGGGCGGCCCGCCGGGATATTGGAAATCGTTCGGATGGTCCTGCGGTTCGAACATGTCCACCACGTGCGGGCGGAAGGCCTGCGCCGTTTTGATAATCCAGGAGTTTGCCGGATACTGCTTCCCTGCGACGCGAAACGGCGCGGCCGCCCTTTGAACCGTCACGCCATTCTTAATCAGCGTGTTCACGAATTTGGTGGCAGTGGGAAAATCCGGCTGGTCCGCCGTTATGATGTATCCGCGCGCATCGCGTTGGGCAGGATCGTGCAGAACTTGCGAATAGAATTTAGCTGGAACGGCGCCGGCTCCGTTTTGGTTGAAGAATTCATTCCGGTCCGCAAGCGAGGGCGGCGTTGCGGCCACGGCAGCAGTACCCTTGTCCCCCGCCTTATCTTTCTCCGCGGCGGCTTTTAGCGCTTCAATCCGCTTGGGCGTCACGGTCCAGTTGTCCTGGCTGCCCTTGCGTATCGAGTTTCGGCCCATCTCATAGATGTTGTAGAGAAACGTCTCGCGGTACCGCGACGCCAAGTCCAACACGGCGCGGTTGGCGGTTTGCGAATACTCAATAGACTGACGGAAATGCCATGTCTGCGGAGGCACAGGGAAGGGAAGATCGCCTTTCGGCAACTGCCGGTCGGGCACCAGGGGCACTTCCATCGGAGTCGGGCTTCCGATGGTTTCGGTCAGCAGCCCGATCATATTGTGGAAGTAAGTGGTGGTGCGCAAGCCGCCGTTGTACCAGGTGGAATACGCGGCGCCACTCCGCATTGTCGCTCCGGGCTTACCTTCCGCCACGAACCGGCTATGCATTGCGGCCCCGACCAGATTCAGCTCCATCGGGACGAGCGGATCGTAGTTGTAATTGAACGGATCACGGAAGGGGGGCGCAAACAGAACCGCTCCCGCAGGACCCGTCTGGTGATGGTTATACATGATCTGCGGAAACCACTCCAAATAGAGCTGTCGATTCATGTTGGTGGATTCTTTCATGTTGGACATGTAGAAATCGCGATTGTTATCGTGGCCGATATATTTCTGCCAGAGGCGCGGCACGTCGTTGAAGCCCAGCTTTCGCTTCGCCGGGTCTTTCTCCCGCATGTACCAATTCGAAACCAGCTCCATGCCGTCCGGATTCGCGTGTACGGCCAGAATGATTACGTCGTTCAAGATGCGCATGGTTTCGGGGTCGGTCTTGGTCACCATCTCGTAGACGAACTGCATCAGTTGATGCGCGCCCAGCACCTCTGTCGCGTGGAGTCCGCCATCGATCCACACGACTGCTTTTCCTTCCCGGGCCAGAGCATGCGCTTCCTCATCGTTGAGGCCTTCGGCAAGGGCCAGCCTGCGCGCGACGTCCTTGTAATGCGCCAAACGCTTGTGATTCTGGGGGGAGGTGATGATGGACATATACTGCGGCCGCCCCTCTTCAGTTTCTCCGATGGACACCAGTTTCATTCGATCCGATTCCTGCGCCAGCTTCTTCCACCAGGCGGCGAGCTGCGTGTAGTTGGCAAGTTGGTAATCGTCACCGACATCGAAGCCGAGCGCTTCCCGCGGCGTGGTGATTTTTCCCGCGCCGCTTGCCAGCGCGGCGGCCAATGCCAGAAGAGCCGGTAACCGTGATCTCATAAGATTGCAGCGATAGATTACCACGTATAATCAGCGCCATGGCGCATTTGTACGCAGGTACTTCCGGCTTCGCTTACCCTTCGTGGAAGCCGGGATTCTACCCGGAAAAACTGCCCGCCGCGAAGTTCCTGCAACATTATGCGGGGCGCTTGAACTGTGTCGAAGTGAACTACACATTCCGGACGCTGCCCGCCGCGACGACACTTGCCAAATGGGTAGCCACCACTCCCGAAGGGTTCCTATTCTGCCCAAAAGCCCACATGCGCTTGACGCATATTTTGAAACTGAAAGAGGCCGGCCCATTCACCGAGGTATTCCTGAAAGCAGTGGACCCATTGCGCAGCGCCCGGCGCATTGGGCCGATCCTGTTTCAACTGCCGCCTTCTTTCGTCCGCGATGCCGCGCTGCTGAAAGCCTATCTTTCCAGCTTGCCCCCGGATTTCAAATTTGCCTTTGAGTTTCGCCACTCCTCTTGGCACACCCCGGAAGTTTTCGACTGTCTCCGCGAACACAACGCCGCATTGTGCATCGCGGAATCGGAATCGCTGGAGACGCCGGACGTTCTGACCGCCGACTTTGCTTATTTTCGTTTACGGAAGCCGGACTACACTGCTGATGATATTACTCGAATTGCGGCAAACGCCAGGAATCTCCTCGCGCAATCGCGCGATCTTTACGTGTTTTTCAAACACGAGGAAACGCCGGAA
>JALYXI010000155.1 GCA_030947245.1 Acidobacteriota bacterium | reverse complement strand
GCGTTGCGATCGCTCGGCAGGCCGGTGCGATTGCCGCGCCGTTTCTGTTCGCGACGGGCAAGCTGCACGGAGAGCCGGTTCTTCTGGCGGGAGTGGATCTTCCGGAGGCGAAGGAGTTGACGCAGTTTTGGCATGTGGAAGGGTCGCGCGGTCCATGTTTGGCGGGAGTGAATGCCGCAAGCAGATTCGGATTAATCATTGGCGGGGAAGCTGCAGTCGATGGCGGTCCCTGCCGGGTCAGCGGAATCGTGACAACAGGTGGTTCTGAAGACAACGAGCTGATTCTGCCGTTCGCCGAAGTTGCACGTATCGCAGGCGTTTCCGATCGCGCCAGTTTGGTTCAGGTTCGCGTACCGGGAAACCGTATATCCGCCGTACGGACTCAACTGCAAAAACAGCTTCCGGGTACGGACGTTCGTCTGGTTCGCGCCATTGCGGAAACGGAAACCAGCGTGGTGCGCAAAGTGCGGATCGCGTTATTTCTGCTGCTGTCTATGATTTTGGTAATCACCACCATGTCCGTAACCAGCAACTTTACAGAACTGGTGCTGGAACGCAGCCGGGAGATTGGAATTTTGAAAGCGATTGGGGCGGCGGAACGCAAGATCGCTTCGCTGTTTGTAACGGAAAGCGTGCTTCTGGCGCTTGGTTCGGCCCTGACCGGGTATCTCGCCGGGATCGTGCTCGCGGGCTGGATCGGCAGAAGCGTGTTTCAGGCGCCGTTTGCGGTACACGTAAACATCTCCGTGTTGCTGTTCGCCGCCGCCTTGACGCTGGTGATCGCTCTTGCCGCTACGGCCCTGGCTGCAGGCAGTATTTGGCGCATTCAACCAGCCAGGATTCTCCGAGGCGAATGATAAAAGAGTTCCTGCACCTGGAGAATGTCTCGAAAGTGTACGTCGGCGAAGGCGGCAAGCAGGTGCGCGCGCTCGATAACGTGAGCTTCACTGCCAACGCGGGCGAGTGGATCGCGATCATGGGGCCTTCGGGATCGGGCAAGACAACTTTGCTGAATATCCTGGGCTGCCTCGATCAGGCATCGAGCGGCGTAGTGCTCATCGGCGGTACCGACACTTCCACTTTGAACCGGAGCCAATTGGCGCGGTTCCGGTGCGAAACGGTAGGGTTCGTGTTTCAACAATTTCATTTGATTCCGCATCTGAACGCGCTCGAAAACGTGATGCTGGCCCAATACTTCCACAGCATGCCCGAAGCGGAGGAAGCCCGCGCGGCATTGGAACAAGTGGGGCTTAGCACGCGCGCGAACCATCTGCCCAGCCAGCTTTCGGGCGGCGAACAGCAACGCGTGGCGATTGCGCGGGCTTTGGTGAACGATCCCAAAATCATTCTGGCTGACGAGCCCACTGGCAACCTGGATGCTGAAAATCAAGCCAAGGTACTGAATATATTGTCCGGTCTGCATGCTCAGGGGCGCACCATCCTGATGGTTACGCACGACGACCACGTGGGCCGCCGCGCGGACCGGCGGCTGAATCTGGAACATGGCCGCATTGTCAGCCGCAAGCACTTTACGGCGGAGGAAAATCAGAATTTCGACGAGGTGCTGGAACATCTATGGATGACGCGGGAGCACCAGGAACAGGGTGAGCCGATGCATCTGGAAGGAACGCACTTCACCACGTCGCAACACCGCAAGCTTACTGCGACCATGGCTCAGATGGGGTTGGTGAGAGTGAGCGGCTGGGATGTGCAGTTCACCGAAGCGGGAGAAGCGCGGGCGCGCAGTGTCATCCGGCGGCACCGGCTTGCGGAGCGTCTCTTCACCGACGTGCTAGCCATCCGGGACGATGCGGCGATTGAGAGCGATGCCTGCACTTTCGAGCACATCCTGAGCCCGGAACTGACAGATCGAATCTGCACCTTCCTCGGACATCCCGAAACGTGCCCTCACGGTAGCGCGATCCCGCGCGGCAAGTGCTGCGAGGAGCGGCTGACGGTGGATCCGGCGCAGAAGCTTTCCTTATTGGCCAGCATCTAGAATGTATTAGGGATAAGGAAGAATGAGAAATGTAGTGATTGTGGGCTCGGGCTGCGCGGGAAATACAGCGGCCATTTATTCAGCCCGCGCGGGCTTGGATCCTCTTGTGGTGAAAGGTGTGGACGCGGGCGGGCAGCTTTCCTGGACCACGGAAGTGGAAAATTTCCCGGGCTTTCCGGAGGGAATCAACGGGCCGGAACTGGTGGACAGCATGAAGCGCCAGGCGGAGCGTTTCGGCGCTTACTTCATGGATGGTTCCGTGCTGGAAGCGGACCTTTCTTCAAGGCCATTCAAGCTGAATGTGGAGGATCAGGCGATAGAAGCTCGAACGCTCATTATCGCCTCCGGCGCTTCGGCGCGGTGGGTAGGTCTGCCTTCGGAGCAAGCGCTGATCGGCCACGGCGTCAGCAGTTGCGCCACGTGCGACGGCTTCTTCTACAAAGGTAAAAAGATCATGGTGATCGGCGGCGGTGATTCCGCAATGGAAGAAGCAAACTTCCTGACGCGGTTCGGCTCGGAAGTGACGCTGGTGCACCGGACTGAAACTTTCCGTGCTTCGAAAATCATGTTCGACCGGGCAAAGGCGAATCCGAAAATCAAGTTCCTGACCAGTACCGTGGTCGAGGAGGTTCACGATGTCAGCAAGAACATCGTCACCGGCGTGCGGCTGCGCAACACCTTGACAAACACTGCCTGGGATCAGGATGTGGACGGTTTCTTTGTCGCCATCGGCCATATCCCGAATACGAAGGTGTTTCGCGGCCAGATCGAGACCGACGCGGACGGTTATATCATCTCAAGAGGCGGGGCGCGCACAAATATCTTGGGCGTATTTCATGCAGGCGACGTCCAGGACCGGGTATACCGCCAGGCCATTACCGCTTCCGGAGCGGGCTGCATGGCCGCGATTGAAGCTGAGAAACTGCTCGAAACGGAAGGACACTAACTTATGATCGAAAGACTATCACCCCCCGGAGCCCCGGTTCCGCGCGGGCCGTATTCTCCAGCCGTTCGCGCGGGCGGCTTCATCTATGTATCCGGCCAGATTCCGGTGGACCCGGCAACGAACCAGCAGATCAAGGGCGATATCCAGACTGAAACGCGGCAGGTGTTGAACAACATCAGGACAATTCTGGAGGGCGCCGGCGCCACCATGGCGGACGTAGTGAAATGCAGCGTGTTTCTGGGGGCGGGAAGTGATTTCGCGGGAATGAATGAAGTCTATACGGAGTTTTTCGGGAACGACAAGCCGGCCCGCAGCACGATTGTCTGCGGGTTCATCATGGATATCAAAGTAGAGATCGACTGCGTGGCTTACAAACCTGCCTGAAAGAGCCTGCCCAATTACGCGCGGCGGGCAGCAGGAGATCGCCGCCACAATGCAAGCTTTTCAAATCGCGGAAAATACCTCCTTTTCAATCCTATTCCATTCAACAAACAGCGTCGCGCACTCCGGTACTATCTGGCTATATGCCTAGTGTGAGATATTAAACTCTGGATGAGTTCAAACGATATGGATAGTATAATCCCCGACTTTATAAAAAACCATGAAGCGGCCATTCTTAAGAGTTGGCTCGCAACGCAGGGCCGAGACCGGGGGACGCTCAAGCGCCTAGTGAGCGATATCGAGTTGCAGCGCCACAGTAAGAGCTTTTTGGCTGCCTTTCAGGTCTCCTCGCAATCGGGAGTTCTTAACGATGTGGAAGACGCCAGTTGGAATCCGACGCGGGAAGCTCTTACGGACATCTCGCGTGATCAATCTAAGATGGGCGCCAGTCCATCAGAAATCGCTACCTTTGTTTTTTCCCTGAAAGAAACTATTTTTTCTCAGCTTCAGGAGGAAACCAAAGGAAATCCAGCATTATTTGCGCGCGAGCTTCTTAATATCAGCGCAATTTTAGACGATCTGGGTCTCTTTACGACTGATGTGGCTCTGAAGAGCCGGGAAGAGACAATCTCACGTCAGCAAACAGAGATGCTGGAGCTTTCAACGCCTGTAGTGAAACTTTGGGACGGGATTCTGGCGCTTCCTCTGATAGGCACCCTTGATAGTGAGCGAACTCAAGTAGTAATGGAAAATTTACTTCAGGAAATTGTCCGCACCGGGGCTGGAATCGCCATTATCGACATCACTGGCGTTCCTACAGTGGACACATTGGTAGCACAACACCTTCTGAAAACCGTTGCCGCTGCCCGGCTGATGGGCGCCGAGTGCGTAATTAGCGGGATTCGGCCTCAGATTGCCGCCACGATCGTACATCTGGGTGTGGATCTAGGCGGTGTGGTCACGAAAGCAACTTTGGCGGACGCATTCGCGGTTGCTCTTCGACGTAACCGCCTGGCGGTGGTCTCGGTAAAAGGTGCGCAGCAAGCCTCTCTCGAGTAAACACTTGGAACGCATATCTATATTAAAGATGGGTGAGTTCCTGCTTGTCACCATTCAGGTAGACATGCATGACCGGCTTGCTCTCCAATTACAGAACGATCTGACAGAGAAGATTGTCTCGTCCCACTGTAGCGGTGTTCTGATTGACATATCCGCTCTCAATATTGTGGATTCATTCATCGGACGGATGCTGGGAAATATCGCATCAATGTCCCGGGTACTGGATGCTATGACCGTAGTGGTCGGTATGCAACCGGCTGTCGCGATCACACTTGTAGAGCTTGGCATGTCGCTGCTTGGGGTCCGTACAGCCCTAAACGTAGAGAAGGGGATGGACTTACTCCGAGCAAACATAGAATCGGAAAGGCTCAAGGATCTGGGCCTTGCAAGTTCCTGAAATTTTCCCTGTTCAATGTTTCGAAGATGTGGTGATGATTCGGCAGCGAGTACGCGCGATAGCGGAAAAGGAGGGCTTCAAACTTGTCGATCAGACAAAGATAGTGACGGCGGTTAGCGAGTTGGCGCGCAATACGATTATTCATGGCGGGGGTGGTACAGCTTCCGTGGAATTGATTCAAGAAGGTTTGCGTTCTGGAATACGAGTGGAATTTAAGGATCAGGGAGCTGGAATCGCTGACGTAGACCTTGCCATGAAAGACGGGTACACCAGCGGTTCAGGTCTTGGGTTGGGCTTGGGTGGCGCGAAACGCCTCACGAATGATTTCCAAATTTACAGCAAACTTGGCGAAGGCACGCGCGTCAGCATCATACGCTGGCGATAGGACTGATTATGGAATCCGGGATCCTGGTGACGGTGCAGGAAAACACAGACGTTTCCGCAGCCCGTCGCGCCGTGATCAAAGCCGCGGAGGAGGCCGGGTTCGGTGAAAGCTTAGCCGGGGCCGCGGCTATCGTGGCAACAGAGGCCGCGTCCAACCTGCTCAAGCACGCCGGGGGCGGGGAATTTCTGGTGCATCGTACTAAATGCGATGATGGCTATGGTTTAGAAATACTTGCACTGGACAGCGGGCCAGGACTGATCGACCAGGAATTGTGTTTCACCGATGGCTACTCCACGGTCGACGAGAGCGCTGGAACGGGCTTAGGCGCAATTAAGCGCCTTTCGCGTTTCTGCGACATCTATTCCACTGCCGCCGGGACTGTGCTGATTTCTCAGTTTGGCGCCGAACCTGGCAAAAAATTAGGTATACACCTTGGGTTCATCAGCATTCCTTACCCGGGAGAAGATGTTTGTGGAGATACGTGCACTGTTCAAGAGACGCATGGCCGGGTGCGCATTATCCTTGCCGATGGTCTCGGCCACGGGATCTCAGCTTTTCAAGCTTCTCAAGCGGCGGTGGGTGACATTGCCGATCCCGAACCTATGTCGCCCGAGCAGGCTTTGCAAGCCGCTCACCAGCGCTCGAAATTCACACGAGGATCAGCCGCGTCCGTTGCCGACCTGGACTTCGCCGAAGGAACGGTGGACTATGCGGGACTGGGCAACGTAGCAGGCGCGATTGTTTCGGCCCCAGCGCTGCGGCGTCAAATGATTTCGCTCAATGGAACACTCGGATATGAGGTGCACTCCATTCAACAGCACCGGTACCCTCTCGCGCCGGATGCATTAGTCATTCTGCATTCCGATGGACTAAGTACCAACTGGGCACTTGACAAATATCCGGGTCTTTTTCAGCGGCATCCAAGTGTAATAGCAGCGGTGCTCATCCGGGATTTTCGCCGTACGCGGGATGATGCGACAGTTGTAGTGGTTCGGGCGAGGAGTGCTGGTAGCACGTGATATTCCGCTTGCTATCGCTTCAAATCCGGCACGAGCACGACGTAGTCGCCGCGAGACAGCGGACCCGGGAACTCGCTCAGGTTCTTGGCTTAGAGTTGCAACAGCAAACCCGCTTAGCAACAGCGGTTTCCGAGATCGCGAGAAATGCCTTCTGCTATTCAGGAGGGGGGAGAGCCGATTTTTTTGTGGATGGGACGTTCAGTCCACAACTGTTCTCGATTAGCATTATCGACGAGGGACAAGGGATTCCAAATCTTGATCGGATTCTAGACGGTACCTACAAATCGGCAACGGGGATGGGCTTGGGAATTATTGGCACTAAGCGGCTTCTGGATCAGTTCCGGATCGATACCGTGCTGGGAGAGGGAACCACTGTTGTCCTGGGGACCTCGCTCCCGCGCCATGCTCCCCCAGTTACCGACCGCTCCCTGCCGGGCGTCCTGGAGCGGATTTCTCGACAAAAGCCAAAAACAGTTCTTGAAGAATTTCAGAAACAGAACCAAGAACTGCTTCGAACTATGAATGAGTTGCGGCACCGCCAGGATGAACTCACCGCGTTGAACCGGGAACTAGAAGATACAAACCGCGGAGTTGTTGCCCTTTATTCGGAACTTGACGACAAAGCCAACCACCTGCGCCGTGCCAATGAGATGAAGTCCCGGTTTCTTTCGGATATAAGCCATGAGTTTCGGACTCCTCTCCATTCGATACAGGCCTTGTCGCGTCTGCTGCTCGATCGTGCGGACGGGGAACTCACCGGCGAACAGGAACTTCAAATTTCTTACATCCGGAAGTCCGCTGAAAGCCTTTCAGAGCTGGTTGACGACCTATTGGACACGGCTAAAGTAGAAGCGGGCAAAGTCGAAATCCGGCCCGCTAAGTTCAGCATTGTGAATATGTTCGGCACTCTGCGCGGAATGTTGAAGCCATTGTTGGTGGGCAATGCGATTCACCTTGTGTTCGAAGCTCGGGCCGGGATTCCCCCGATCTATTCCGATGAAGCAAGAATTTCTCAGATCTTGCGGAACTTCGTATCGAACGCGCTTAAATTTACCGAAGCCGGAGAGGTCCGTGTTACGGCGGAATACGAGCAACCGGGCGAGTTCATAAATTTTCAGGTGAAAGACTCGGGCATAGGAATTACCGACGAGAACCAAACTCACGTTTTCGAAGAATTTACTCAAATTGACAGCCACCTGCAAAGAAAAGCAACAGGCACGGGGCTCGGCCTGCCGCTCTCCCGGAAGCTTGCCGTACTTCTGGGCGGGGAGGTTAGCGTGAGAAGTGAGATGGGAATCGGATCCACCTTCACATTGCGGATTCCCCGCAATGTCACCGGCGCCGCACTGCCGCAAACACTTCAGTGCTTGTCCGGCAGGGACCCGGAACCTAAGTCCGTCCTGATTATTGAGAATGAACGGGAAACGCAACTCGCCTGTCAGAAAGAGATACTGCAATTAAATCTGACGTGCGTTTCGGCGTACACTGTACGCGAAGCGGAAAGTAGGCTGCAGCGATTTAAGCCCGCGGCAATCATCCTGAACCTCAATCTTCCTAATGAGGATGCCTGGGACTTTCTGGATCGGCTTAAGTCTGGAGCGGCGACCCGCTCTGTCCCTGTGATCGCTGTGATTAACGCGAGCGACCACCAAAAAGCGGCGGCGGTTGGAGTTGATGCGTTAGTAAAGCCGGTAAGTGGGATAATCCTGGGGGGATTGCTTAGGAAGCTAACCAACCGTGACCGGAGAACAATTCTTTTGGTGGATGATGAGGAGGCCTCTCGTTACTTGAACAGGCAACTGTTTCAAGGAGTGGACGTGCTTTTCACGGAGGCATGCAACGGCTCGCAAGCTCTCGACATTTTAAAGATTGACCGGCATGACTTAGTGATAGTAGATCTTGCTATGCCGGAGATGACCGGTTTTCAACTGATTGACGCAATGCAAGCAGATATTTCTCTGAGAGAGATCCCGGTTGTGGTCGTGACCTCGGCGATCTTACCGCCTATTGAATATGACTCTCTCGCCTCGCGCGTTATGGCAATCCTTCCTAAGGACAAACTGCTGGAGCCAAAAAGTCTTCAGACATTAGCTGCTGCGCTCTCCTCTGCAGGACTCAGTGACCTTAATCCTGCGGGGTAGCCTAGCAAAGGAAATTGTGACTCGATTAAAACCGCTGATTCTGAATATAGACGACAACGAAGCTGGCCGTTATGCGGTCGGACGTATGTTGCAGCACGCGGGCTTTGACGTCGAAACCGCGGATTCCGGCAAAAAGGGCATTAACTTAGTGCTGTCGCGGAGACCGGATCTTATTCTGCTGGACATTCATTTGCCGGATATTGATGGTTTCGAGGTTTGCCGCCGAATCCGGGAGCATCCCGAGATTGCGAACACTCCGATTATCCAGATGTCTGCTTCTTACATCGATCCGTCTTCGCAGGTAAGAGGTCTCGACGGTGGTGCGGACGCGTACCTAACAGAGCGGACTGAGCCACCGGTTCTAATTGCGACAGTTAGATCAATGCTGCGCATGAAGCAGGCGGAGCAGGCGGTGCTCAGAGCGGCCCAGATTTGGCAAAGCACCTTCGACGCGATCGGGGACAGCATAGCGGTACTCGATAGTAACGGGACGGTGATGCAGAGTAATGCCGCCTTCAAGACTGTTCAACTGCCGGAGAAGGAACTCTCGTCAATGTTCGCGCAACTGGAGCATGACGGTGCGCGAAAGGTGGTGGAACTGCGCCTTGGGAACCGGGTCCTACTTGTTAGGCTGGATCCCATTTTCGAGAACTCGCAACGGTTTACCGGCGGAGTATGCGTAATTTCAGATATTACAGCGAAGAAAGATTTTGAAGAACGGCTTCATGAGAGCGCGCGTCTTGAGAGTCTTGGCGTGATGGCTGGCGGAATCGCTCACGATTTTAATAATTTGCTGACCGGGATTCTGGGCAACGCTAGTTTACTAGCCGAGGTTCCGGATGAGACGAATCGTTCCATAGCCGGTGATATTGTTCTAGCTGGTGAGCGCGCGGCGGACCTCACCAAGCAAATGCTCGCGTACTCGGGAAAGGGACGTTTCCTTGTTCAACGTCTTGACCTGAATACGCTCATTCACGAGAATCTTACGTTGTTGAAGTCATCATTTGTAGGAAATGTGAGCGTGGAACTTGAGCTCAGCCGTGAACCGTGCACGATAGAAGTTGACCGAGCTCAAATTCAGCAAATAGTGATGAATCTGCTTATAAATGCTTCAGAGGCAATTGGTAGCCGCCCAGGGAAAGTCGTCGTTCATACCGCACCTATAAAGCGCTCTACTCTCCAACTCAGCAACCGTTTGCATTCTGTCGTACCACCTGGGGATTATGTCCTTTTCGAAGTCCGGGACAGCGGTATCGGAATGAGCCCCGAGACACTGAACAGGATTTTCGATCCATTCTTTACCACCAAGTTTACGGGTCGAGGATTGGGCCTTGCCGCGGTCTTGGGCATTGTAAAGGGACACAATGGAGAAATTGAGGTTGAAAGTATACCGGAAGTTGGTACAACCTTTCGCATTCTCCTGCCTGTAAGCTCGGGCTCATTACCATCGGGGCCGGATTCGGTTGGTGCTTTTCAGGCTGCTGGTCAAACGGTGCTCGTAGTCGATGATGAACAAATTGTTCGGCGCATGGCCACAATGGCTCTGCGGTCATACAACTTTTCCGTAATCGAAGCTACGAATGGATCGGAAGCTCTCGAAATGTTGCGGACCCACTCTGAAATCTCACTCGTCATTTTGGATTTAGAGATGCCGGTGATGACCGGGGAACAGGCTGTTCCGATTATCAAAGCGCTATACCCCAATTTGCCAATTCTCCTGTCAAGCGGTTTCGGCGAGACTGATGTTGCGACGCGTGTGATTGCATTCGGTATCAAAGCGGTTCTACAGAAACCTTACACAGTCTCCATTCTGATCGCCAGAGTCAAAGATGCTCTTGACCTGCACAAGTAGACATAATTCGGTTGTGTCGCGCCCAAACCTGAGACCAAAGGGTCCGCACATCGATCGAGAGATTCAGCGAATCCCGAGTTTAAGGTAACCTCGTTTCAGCCCGTATCACACTGATCACCCGCTCATGATTTCGGCGCCCCTTCAGCGGGAAAGCGCCAATCCGGAAGCAGCCAGTACACCAGCCCTATCGATAGCGGGTGCATCAGCCCGGCCAGCAGAAACACTGGCGAGTAGGAAAAGTGGCTGACCACATAGCCGGTGCCGAGATTCGCCAGCATGCCGCCTACCGCGCCGCCCATTCCGGAAAAGCCCGAGGCGGTTCCCACTTCCGTGCCGCGAAACAGGTCGGTAGGAAGGGTCTGTAAATTCGACGTCCACAGCGCATGCCCAAACGTGATGAAGCAGGTTGCCCCGATAGCCATCCAGGCTCTCGGAAAATACGGCGCAAAGATTGCGATGGGCACCAAGGCGGCCCCTGCCAGCATAATCCCCTTGCGGGCTTTCGGGAGCGTCCAGCCGGAACGCATCAGCCGTCCCGAAAGCCAGCCGCCGAATACGTATCCGATGCCGCCGAACGCGTATGGCGCCCAGGAGTATTTGCCCACGCTGGCCAGATTGAAGCCGCGCTCCTTCTGTAGGTATTCGGGAAGCCAGAAGATCACAAAATAAATGACAGGGTCGGTGAAGAAGCGCGCCAAAATCAGGGTCCAGCAGCCGCGGTTCGTGATCACCTGCTGCCACGGAACCCGCGCGCCCGCCGGACGCGTTTCCTGCGGCGGAGCAATCTCATCTCTGAAACTGGCGTACTCGCGCTCACTCAACCAGCGATTGAGATAAGGAGGGTTGTAAAGAACCAGCCAGGCCGCAAGCCAAAGTAGGCCAACGGCGCCGGTGCAGAGGAACGCGAAACGCCACCCATAGGCCAGTGTGAGAGAAGCGATCACAACGCCGGAGAGCATGGC
>JALYXI010000150.1 GCA_030947245.1 Acidobacteriota bacterium | reverse complement strand
TCGTAAATGTCCATTGTGTTTGGATTATAGCTTGGGGGCGGTGCTGTTCACCGGAATGGGCGTGGCCGTGAGGTCAACTTGCATCTGGTGTTTGGAGCTGGCGTCATCGGAAGAGAATATGACGGTCTGTTTTCGTAAGGTAACCAGAACGCTCGAACTCCACCTTGAGGTGCGAATCAGTGGAAGCGCCAAAGGCCGTTCAACGGTCCCGGCGCCGCTGATGTCAATCGTGACGACCATCGCAAGTTGATTCGGCAATTCTGTTGCCTGGCGGCAGTCGATGTTAACACCTGCCTCCACGTACGTGACCTGCCCGCCTGGTTGCGCCACGGGCACTTTCTCACCGGAGCGGATTGAACTGTTGTTGAAGATGTCGTGCGTGGCGGTAGAAATTGTGATCGAGTAATTCCGGGCGTTGATCACTTTGCCACCGTCCAGTTCTTTCACCACGAAATCCAGGTGAAAGTATTTGAACTCCGATGCTTTCTCGCCTTGGGCGAAACAGGGCGTCGCCGTCGAGATGACAACCAGGAATGCGGTCAGTACATTGCGCTGTGTTTTCATGTTTACTCCTTGTTTTCCAAAGGTGCGATTTCGAGGGGCTCGATCTGTATGGGAGTACTTTCGCGATTCAGAAAATCCAGAGCAGTCGCAGGTTCCCGGTTCACGAATGCCAGTAAAGAACGCTCTTCCGGCGTCAAGGAACGTGGTGAAGGGAAGGTGCTCAATTGGGGCGCGCGGGCCAGCTTCGGTTTCGACGCGGAATGTCTTCGCGGCCTGGAAACCGGGATCACGGGGTCGGCAATGTGAATCTCGGGGGGCCTAGCGCCACGAATGGTAACAGCTCGCGGCGGGGTGTTGTGCCATGTTGTGAGCACCAAAGCCATGCATCCTAACGCGGGAATCACCCACGCCCATAGAGGAAAGCGGAACGGCCGGTGGCGATCCTGGCGAACGCGGGCCAGGACGCGTTCCTCCAACCCCGCGCGCGGTTCCCCTACCGAATACGTGCTCAGCGCTTGGTCGATCAGCTTGTCCAAATCGCGATTCATGCCCTTTTCTCCCACTGCGCGAATTTCTCTTTCAGAAGATTTCTTGCGCGCATCCGCCGCGTACGAACGGTGCCTTCCGAAACGCCCAGGATCTCCGCAATCTGGCGGGAGTTCAGCTCCCGAACCGCGGAAAGAACCAACGCCTGCCGCAACTCTTCCGGCAGCGTTTCGATGAGCCGGCGCAGGGCTTCGGTGGAACTCCGGGCGATGGCCGCTTGTTCGGGATCCATCCCGCCGGTCTTCACCTCCAGATCCCCTGTCGCGGCTTCCAGACCCAAGATCCCGGATTTCCGCCGGGGAATTCGGCTGACCGCGACTCGCCAGGCCGTGCGGGCAAGAAAGGCCCGCTCATCGTTCATCCCTTCCCAGGCATTCAAGCGGTACAGCTTAAGGAAAGTCTCTTGTACTACGTCTTCGGCGTCTTCTACGCTTCGGAGGACGGCATAGGCCAAGCGGAACACGAAGCCGGTTTGCCTTCGAACCAGATCCGTAAAGCGGGCTTCCCGGGCCGCGGCTGCGTCTTCTTTAGACAATCCCGACTCCCCGAACGCGAGTTGTGCCGCAATGTGCGTCATAGATCAGTTACATCAGCTAAGACCGCGCGGGAGCGCCAAGTGTTCAGATTCTTTGTTCACATTTGCAAAGCGCCGGTGAGCGTGCGGACGTCCGGAATTCGCTCCTGCTCAAGAAAGCGGCGAAGTTCACGGGCGACGCGGACCGGGGCATCGGGGTTCGCAAAGGTGGAGGTGCCGACTTCGACCGCGGTGGCTCCGGCGATGAGGAATTCCGCGGCATCCTCGCCCGTTGCAATTCCGCCCATGCCGATCACCGGAATTTTGACGGCCTGCGCGGCTTGGTAAACCATGCGGAGAGCAATGGGTTTGATCGCTGGTCCCGAAAGGCCGCCGAAACCGGCGCCGAGGCGGGGGCGGCGGGTTCGGGCATCGATCGCGAGCGAGATGAAGGTGTTCACCAAAGAAATTGCAGAGGCGCCGCTCTCCTCCGCGGCGCAGGCAAGCGGTTCGATCCGCGCGACATTCGGGGAAAGCTTCACGATCACCGGCCGGCGCGCAATCCTGCTGACCGAGGCCACCAAGCCGCTCAGGGCGGCGGGGTCGTTCGAGAAGAAGATGCCCCCGTGCCTGGTGTTCGGGCAGGATACGTTCAGTTCGTAGGCTGCAATGCCCTCAGCATCTTCGAGCATCCGGACCACTTCGACATAGTCTTCCGCCGCATATCCGAAAACGTTCGCGAATGCGGGAACCGGGAGCGTGCGCAGGCGGGGAAGCTTATCGCGGATAAACGCGCGGATGCCCACGTTCTGAAGCCCGACTGAATTGATCATGCCGCGTTCGGCTTCCCAAAGCCGCGGCGCGGGATTGCCCGCGATCGGCTCCTTGGAAAGCCCCTTCGTAACGAGCGCGCCCAGACCCCCAAGATCCGTCAGCTTCTCAAACTCCAGGCCGTAACCAAAGGTACCGGATGCCGCAATCACGGGATTGCGGAGCACGACGCCGCAGAGGGTAACGGCAAGGGACGGGTTCACTTTGGCTTGAGTGTAACAGCCGTCTTATAACTCTTCGTTTTCGAGGGCGACTTCTATATTCAGGTCCTTGTGGTTGCGGATGATACTGAGGGTGACGGATTTTTTACCCTGAATGAGCGGACTGATATCGCGGGGGGCCTGAACGGACTTTCCAGCTACCCGCAGGATCACATCGCCCGCTTTCAAGCCGGCGCGTTCCGCCGCGGATCTCCGCACCACCATGCGCACCAAAACTCCTTCTTTGACACCGAAATATTCGGCGAGCTGTGAATTGAGTCCTTCTGTCTCAACACCCAGCACGGAACTGCGCCATGACATGGTGTTGCGCGGCAGGTCGGGCATCACGATAGGAGGCATGGGGGGCATCGGCGGCATTACGAACTGGCTGCCATTCATCGAAAACCGGTTTGTGCCCGGGCGCGATTCGAGAGTGGCCGAAACCGTTTGTGGCGCGCCGGCACGGCTGATCGCAAGACTTACCTGGCGGCCCACAGGTGTTTCGGAAACCATGCGGACGAACTGCGCGGTCCCTTCGATGCGCTGACCGTTGAACTCAAGCACCACATCATCGGGCCGAATGCCGGCTTTCGCGGCAGGGCTGCCCTCATCCACCACTTTGACTTCCACGCCACGCTCTTCGCGCAGTTTTAGCGCTTTGGCGCGCTCACCATCGATTTCGACCACCGCGACCCCGAGATAGCTACCGCCGGAGCGGACGATCACAGCGTTGGACGCGGAACGGGCGCGCGGGACGGACTGCCCGAACGCGGAAGCAAGAAAGAGAAGAGAAAGGAGTATATGTTTCATCAGAATGTTCCTACGGAAGCGTTCATGTCCTGCAGGGCACGCTGCAGCCGCACGCGCACATAGCCGTCCTCTTCCCGGCGGACCAGGTTTTGGAGCATGCCGACCATGGAGTCGTCGCGATGAGTAACCAGAAGATCGATAACCTGGATGCGAACGCCCGAATTGGCGTCCTTCAGGAGGACAGATGTCAGCGCTTTGCGAACGGAAGCGTCAGCCGAAAACTGCTTCAAGCCCTCCAGAGCCTTCAGCCGTACACCAGGGTTGGGATCGTGTTGAACGGCATCCAGCAAAGCGGTGCGGACGTCCTGGGAAGCCGCCATATTCTTCAGCATGTCAACCGATTCAACGCGGACACCCGGGCTTGACTCCTCGCGGGCGGCCGCCAGGAGCAACTGCTTGATCTTTGCGTCATCCACGCCGCCCGACACGACACGGCGGTGAACGTCATCCACGGCGATCCGGACGCGGCCGTAGGCATCGGGTTCCACAGAACGGACCATTGAAGTCATTCCCGATTGCGAGAAACCGGCGCCCTGCGTCATTCCGATCACCCCGGGCGAGAGTTTGGCGCCAAACCAGCCCACCGCGATAAGCGCGACGGCTCCGGCGGGAACTCTCAGATCGATGTGAGAGTTGAGAAGCTTGCGCCACCAGGAGAAACCGGGCGCGGGCCGTTCGATTTCGCCGACGCGGGCCGCGAGCAACTGACGGCATTCGGCCAGCAGCCCAAGCGATGGTTCCATTTCGTTTTCATTCAGCGCTTGGGCAAAGGCCCTGTACTTGTCCACTTCCCCCGCACACGGCTCACACTGGGCGCAATGGGCTTCCACGTTCTCCTCCAATTCAGGCGCCAGCTCACCGTAAAAGTACAGTGGGATGCCTTCTTTCACCTGTTCGCATTTCATGCCAGATCCCCCAGAACCGAGCGCATTTTCTGTGTGGCGCGAAACAGACAGTTTTTCGCGGCCTCTTCACTGGTGCCCAAAACTTCTCCAATGCCGCGCAGCCGCAAACCCTGGAAATGGCGGAGTTCAAATACGACTCGCTCACGCGGGGTTAGATTGGCAAGCGCCGCATTGATCCGGCCGCTAACCTGGTGGTTCCATAGCGTGCGCTCAGGGTTTGCGTGGGCCGCGGCTTCTTCCAGGCGTTCCATGCGATCCACCGGACCTTCGCCGGTATCGACGACGGGAGACTCTTCCCGGCGGACCTTGCGCTTACGCAGGTGATCGAGACAAATATTCGTCACAATACGGTACAGCCAGGTGTGGAAGCTGCAATCGAAGCGGAAGGCGTGCAGATTCCGGTATACGCGCAAGAATGCCTCCTGGTAAACGTCGCGAGCGTCCTCGGGGGAGCGCAGCAGGTTGAGCGCAATGCGCAGGACGCTCTGGTCATAGGTCCGCACCAGGCGCTCGAATGCTTCAGGGTCTCCGCTCTGGGCGGCGCGGATGATCTCCACTTCGGCGGAGACGGCGCGCTCCGGCGCGGCAGCTATGGCGAGAACTCCGGCTGTGTTTACCATCCAGGGAGAAAGACGCGCGTTACCCGGAAAGGTACCGGTTAATCGTCCATCGGGATTCGAAGATAGTTCGTGGAGCCGTTCTTTACTGTAATTTCCTGGGACTTGCGAGTACCATCGCGCTCCACGGAAACCTGGTAAACACCGGGCGGAAGGGTGACTTGCGCGGGCGTCATTTGGGTCAGCATCCGGTCGTCAAGGAAGATGTTCGCGCCGGGAGGGATGGTGCTGACCATGAGAGTGCCGCTGAAAGGGCGCATCACCACGGGAGCCACGTCCTGGCGGGAATCGAACACGCGGAGCTGGCGGGACTCGGGCTGGAAATTCGCAAGCGAGAGCGAAAGCAGATGCAGTCCGGATTCGCTCAATAACATGCAGGGGGTTTGGCAGGCGCTCTCCGCGTGTCCGTCCAGGGCCGCCGTTGCGCCCGGGGGCGCCGTGACCACCCAGATATCCTGGAGGGCGACTTCGGGCGGAGGAATGGGAGCGGTTACGGAAATAGGCAGCGTGGCCCGGGTTCCGAAGGGGGAACGTTTGGAGAAAATAGCCGGGATGGCTGTAACTTTGGCGTAAGGTTGCCCATGCGCAACGGCATAAGGTTGCGCATGCGGCGGAGGACGCGGGGCAGAGGCCGCCGGAGATTCGCCTGATGCGGGAACCTGGTTTGCCTCTTCTGTCTTCAGCGGGGCTTCCGTTTGTTCTTCCGGCACAGTGGGTTGTTCAACTTTGATGATGAGCGGCGGGGTCTCCAGATCATTCACGGGCGATTCGATAGTGCGCTTTGCCGGCTGCGAGACCTGTTTCGATTCCGGTGAAGTCCCGGTCTGCCAGGCAACCAGGCCCAAAAACGCAAGCACGGTGGCAAACGCCCCGATCGCCGGGCCAGCCAGTGACGCGGGAACGCGCGGCTGCTCACTTCCCGGCGCGACGGGAACCGCGGCCGGTGGAGGTCGCTTACGGGGCGATGCTTGGAGAACCCGGGGCGGCGTTTGAGGAACCGGAGCCGCCGTCGCGAGCTCCACCGCAGCTTCCCCCGTTGTACCCCGTGCAAGGGCATGCCAACCCGGAGTTTCCGCGCACGCTGTTTCCAAAGAACCGATGAATTCCGTGCAACTGATAAAGCGGCGTTTCGGATTCTTCTGGAGTGCCCTCTGCAGTACTTCGCCGATGCGCTCTCCCAATGCGGGGTTTACACGCGCGGGCTCCGCGGCCGGTTCAGCGACAATCCGGAAGACCACCGTGCCCAGATTCTCGCCGGTGAAGGGGCGCTCCCCTGTCAGAATTTCGTACGCCACTACGCCCAAGGAGAATTGGTCCGAGCGGCCATCCGTGCGGCCGCCTTGGACCTGCTCCGGCGACATGTAATTCGGGGTGCCGAGAATCGTGCCGCTGGCTGTAAGTTTGCCGTTTGCGCTCGCCTTGGCAATTCCAAAGTCGGCGATTTTCACCGTGCCATCCTCATCGATCATGATGTTGGCGGGCTTGATGTCACGGTGGACGATCCCCTTGGTGTGAGCGAAATCGAGCGCCGAAGCAGTCTGGCGCAAGATGCGGAAAATCTGTTCCGGGGTGAGAGGGCGGGCGCTGTCCAGAAGAGATTCCACGGTCGGCCCGTTGACGAATTGCATGGCGATATAGGCCAATCCGTCCTCTTCGTCCATGTCGTAAATGGTCACGATGCCGGGGTGGGACAGGACGCCGGCCGCGCGCGCTTCGCGGAACAAGCGCTCACGCAACCGGCTGCGCTGGCCATCGTCATCCACTTCGCGGAGGCGCACAGTCTTGATCGCGACGGGACGCCCGATGGTCGGGTCAATGGCCTGGTAGACCACGCCCATGGCGCCGCGGCCCAGTTCCTTCGAGATCCGAAAGCGGCCGATGCGGTCCACGATGATCAGTTTAGCGCCCGTGCATTAAGATCGCTTTAAGAAATGTTCCGGAAGAGCTTACTCATACCTGAGCGCTTCGATCGGATCGAGCCGGCTCGCTTTTAGCGCAGGCAGGAAACCAGCGACCAAGCCGATGATCTCCAGCACGACGGTCGAAGTGACTACGGCGAATTGGGAAAGGCGCAGGTGGATGTCGCCTGTGCCGGATTCATCTTTGAAAATCGGCCCGAGAAACGGCAGCGTGCCGACGCCTTCGGTGAGCGCCAAACCGATCAACACGCCGATCAGGCCACCCGCCGTCACGATCGCCATGGCTTCCATAAGGAACTGAAACAAAATGGCTGTCCTGGTTGCTCCCAGTGATTTCAGCACGCCGATCTCGCGAGTGCGCTGCGTGACCGAGACCAGCATGATGTTAGTGAGGCCCACTCCGCCGATTGCCAGAGTGAGCGCGCCGATGAAGCCGAGCAGCACGCGCAATGCAATGGACATCGCATCGATCTGCTTCATAAATTCATTGAAGGCGATGATCTCAACGGCGCGGTCGTCCTTCGACGAGAAGTAGTGGATGCGCCCCAGAGTAGCGCGCACCTGATCGATGGCTTGCTTCCGAAAAAGGGGATTCACCGGCGTCCAGACAATGTCGTCAGGGTACTTGGTATTGCGCATCAATCCCGCCGTATTGAATGGAATAAACACGCATTCGTTATCGGGCGCATTGTAATTGGCAATCTGGACTTTGCTCTTCAGAACGCCGGCGACTTTGAATTGCATCCCGTTCACGGTGATGGTCTCGTTTTCGGGCGGGATTTCGCCAAAGAGCTTCTTTGCGGCGTTCGCGCCCAGCACCGCGATCTGGTTCTTCTGGCCGTCATCTTCCGCGCTCAACCACCGGCCTGTCGAGATTTTCATATTACGGATTCGGCCATATTCCACAGGCCTCATCCCACGCACCTGCATCGTTTCTTGCCGGTACTCATGCTGAACCTGCGCGCGGCGGATAAACACTTCGGGCGAGAT
>JALYXI010000109.1 GCA_030947245.1 Acidobacteriota bacterium | reverse complement strand
CCACAAATCCGCTATATCTTTATAATACAAAAACAAAGCCTTGCCAATATCCTCGTATAGCCACACCTACTAATTGATGGCCCTGGCATTCTGCTCAAAACCTACTGCTGCCTCCGCTCACTCCGGTTGAACAAGCGGCCAAACATCTGGTCGTGCATATCGATCGCCTGATCTGTAAATTCCTGGGCTGTGCGGATCAGAAACGCTACGAGCAGCGCTTGACGGTTTTCCTCTTGGAAACGGTTGAGGTGTTGAAGAGAATATCTGGCCCCCTCGCGCGCCAACTGTTGTAAACGGCTCTGATGGACGGCGCTGCCCATTTCCTGGTCGAGTCCGATGGCTCGAACGGCGCCGAGTTTCTCGCACACTCGAAGAAAGTTCGCCGGCATTGGCCTTCCAACAGTCTGGCGTAACCATCCGAGCCCTTTAGACTCGTTGTCGGCGGCGACAGTGAGCTGATCCAACTGGCGACGCTGGACAAGCGTCAGACCAGACATAAGCTGATAGAAAATCGTCGCCTCAGCACGCGCCAGGATCTCCCATGCCAGGTTTTCCGCGGTCGAGAATGCCGGCACGATGATCTTCTGCGTCCGCATTTGGTTGAGCAATGCAGCGATCAATGGCATTGGCTTCGGGGAGCGCAATGCACCAGCAAGGAGCTTATCAGCGAGTTTGTTCGAAAGCGCAACGGTGAACGGTTGGAAGCCGAAGTCACGCTGCAATTCCAACAAGTGCTCGCGCCTCGTTGTGTCGCGGTCACGGCTGTAGTCATGCAGGAGTTCCGGTCTGACGTTCAGTTGCCTAGTGTCCTGAGCGGGAAATACGTTTAGAAAGTCTTTGGACTTTGCCCAAAATCATATCGGCATTTGCAGTCCAGACAAAAGGCTTAAGATTTTCGTTTCTTCGATCCAAGTATTGAAGCATGGCGTCCTCCAACTGCCGAATCGCCGTATGACTGCCCCGGCGAACACAACGTTCCGTGATCTCCGCGAATAATCGCTCTACCAGATTGAGCCAACTGCCACTGGTAGGCGTGAAGTGCACATGGTAGCGCGGGTGGCGGGCCAGCCAGTTCCGAACCTTTGCGACTTTGTGGGTTCCGTAGTTATCCATCACCAGATGAACCTCCAATCCTTTCGGCAGGCTGTCTTCGATCTGGTGGAGGAACCGTAAGAACTCCGGATGCCGATGTTGCCGGTAGCAGGTGCTGATCGTTACTCCCGAGGCGACATCCATCGCGGCGAACAAGGAAGTGACGCCATGCCGTTCATAATCGTGCGACTGCCGGGCCGGCACACCGGGCGCGAGCGGCAAAATGGGTTCGGTTCGATTCAGCGCCTGGACTTGGCTTTCTCGTCGACGCACAACACGATAGCGCGGTCCGGCGGATTCAAATAGAGGCCCACGATGTCGCGAACCTTTTCGACAAACTGTGGCCGAGGTAAGCTTTTGTTTTCTTACCATCTGCTACCATCTGCAAATCCGCAATCAATCAACAATTTGTAGCGTTCCGCGTCGGTCATAGAGCTAATCCCATCTGCCCGGTAGTGAGTTTGGTTCCAATCTTCGTCGGTGTGTGAAAGTCGCGCGATATCCGCTTTTAGCTATCGCGATGGCCCGGCTATCGCGCCGTGGGCAACCGTCGTTGTACGTCTAGCTTGTTCTCGTAACGGTATGTCCAGAGCCGGTCCAAGCTCTCCTTTGAGCAGGTAGGCTTTCATCATGCGCCGGTTCAGACGGAAGAGATCGTTGAGTAGCTGCTGCTTTTTAACGTCCAGATGCACCCATCGGTTGTCATCCCCAACCAACCTTAGCGTGCTCTATTGTCCGTTTTCTGATGGGACCCCTAAAGAAAAACAGCGACATAGCCGATACGAGTACTCTGCAGGCGATGTATCGGGCAATTCATTTCGGAGCGCTGCTCTCGGGCGGCATTGAACCTCTGCAATCACACCTACAAAGGGTCAATGAGCAACAGCTCAGAGACAGGCCTACCGACACAGAAAAGCATCTCTGATTGAGATAATCGAAGCCGTGCTTCCCCTGCTCCTCCTGGCAATCGCGGTGCGTCCTCTGGCTTGGGGAGACCTGCCTGAAGGATTGCGGGTCAGAGTACCCAAGACCGAGTTCGCCCGGCGCGTCACGCTGGCGCGGGACGCTATGGCGCGGCGCGAGCGGGAGGGCGAATGGGATGCTCTGGTTTACTACGCGCTGCAGTCGCGCAGCTTCACAAATCTGCCGCCAATCGAACCTGCGGTGTCGGCGCGGCGGTTTGTCGATTCCATGGAACCTGCTCACCGTTCGTGTTATCTGAGTGGGAGGTGCCCCGCCGCGGGCGCGGTTCCAGCGGATGCCGCAAACCGGCTGGAGGCGCTCCGCCATTCGGAGAATCCCGGGCGCGCACTCTATTTCCGCGAGCTTCTCAAAACGTGCGATGCGAGTGCGGAGTATCGGCGTGCCATGCGCTTCCTCTATCGAAAAGAGTTTGCGGGCGACCAGGCATCGTATCGCACCAGGGGCTTAAGTTCGGATACCAGCCTGGCCCCGAATTATACGGTTTGGAACGCGCTTACCGTGCTTCATGCTGTCGACCCCAAGTTCCGCGTCCGGCAAGCACTGATTGTAGGACCGGGTCTCGATATCGCGAGCCGGACGGGCCTGACGGAGCACGTCGAACCCCAGAGCTATCAGCCATACCTGACCGCGACTGCTCTCCGCCAACTCGGGATGGCGGAAACGGTTGAAGTGGACTGCCTGGACGTGAACCCGCTTGTGGTTGACTTCATCAACAACTTCTCGCGCAAATCCACGTTGGAGTTTCCACGCGGCGGCACTGCGGCGGCCGAACGGGATTTTCTGGATTGGCGGAAAGGGCTGGGAGACCGGCTTGCAGTGCCTCGCGCGGTCGCTGAGCACGTGCATGCCGCGAAAGCGAATCTGCTGGCGGAAAGATCCGAGGCAACGTACGACCTGGTCGTGATCACGAATGTCCTTGTTTATTTTAGCGATCGCGAGCTTGAACTCGCCATGGGAAGCATTGCGTCGATGCTCCGCCCGGATGGGTATCTGATCCACAATGAATTGCGTCCGGAGTTGGAGAGTATCAGCTCCGCAGCCGACCTAACGGCCTTTGCCGGGCGCAGTCTTCGGATTGCACCAGGACTGCTCGACGCATTTGCGATTTACAAAAAGGGGCCGATTTGAAACTCCAACCCCAGTCAGGTGCACTAGTAAATCATTTTGAAAGCAAGCTGAATCTGGCGTGGAAAATTTGCGTTTCCCTGCCCCACCGTCCCGCGGATAATGGTGCCAAAATTCGCGCTGTTCGGATCGTTGTCGAAGTTTTGCAGCGGGATCCAGAATTTATTGAACACATTGAATGCTTCCGCGCGGAACTGGATGCTGACCTTCTCTGTAATATGCGTCATTTTGCTGAGCGACATATCGAATTGCGGGCGGGAATCCAGGCGAATGCGTCCGTCGCGAAACGGCGTTTCGCGGGGCGCATAGCGCGGATTGATCAGGAAATCGAGTGTGCTGAGCGAGCAGCCCGGATACGATGCGCTGAAAGGCTGTAGCGTCGTCGTGCCGTCGTCGTTCACCTTCCCGACGCACGGCCGGACCGCACGCACTACAGCGCTATTGAAGTCGGGTGCCAAGCGCGCATCATCCAGGATTCGTACACCGCCGGGCAGATCCCATGGACGGCCTGACGAGAACTGGAAGATCATCGTGTGCTCCCAACCGCTGACCAGCCGGCTGGCGAAACCATTCTGGAAATTCCCGAAACGCTTGCCCTTGCCGAACGGCAGCTCGTAAACGGTGCTGACTTTCACGACGTGCGTGCGGTCGTAGGTAGTCAGGCTGCGTTCCGGAATGAACCGCTGGGTATCGAGAAACGCGGAGTTCGCGGTGTTGCCGTCCGACGTGAAGCCACCCTGCTCGACGGCCTTCGAGAAAGTGTAGGCAAACGTCAGGTTCAACCCGTGTGAGCCGCGCACATTGAGTGTTGTCTGCAAGCCGTTGTACCAGAGCTTGCCATCATTGCGGCCGCGCTGCGTCAGCCCTCCGAATTCCGGAAAGGGCCGTGCTGCGTCAAACCTCGAGTAGGTCGGGCTGGTGCCAAGGCCCGTTCCGGCGAACTGCGGCAGGTTGTAGAACGGGTTCGGAATCCGCTGGTCGCAAAAAAGCGGGCTTCCGCCTTCATAGATGTTGCACTGCTTCCGGAACTCGAGCGAAGGCTCGTTATAAGCGCGGTCTGTCTGCAGCTTGTACCCCCGATTCCCCACGTATGAGATCTCGAACTGGGATCGCAACGGAAGTTCCCGCTGAATTGCGAATGAGAACTGGTTTGAGTACGGCAGTTTGAATGTGGGGTCGAAAAAGTCGAATCCCCTGCCGACGAACGTACCCGCGCCGAGACTCGATCCGGGGGGAATCTGCACGCCCAATGGAAACGGTGTCGTCACCGTGTTCGGAATGGGGGTACGCCCGCCATCGAGACTGTTCACCACGCCCGTGCTCAAGCTGTAACCGGAGTTGCGGAAGTAGTCGTTATTGGGATTGATGATGTAGCGCCCGAAGCCGCCGCGCACCACTGTCTTCAAATTAACCTGATAGGCAAACCCGATGCGGGGCTGTATGCCAGTGTAATCGTTGTTTCCCGGGCGCTGTCCCTTCTGCGCGAAAAGCAGCCCTCCTCGAACTACCGGAAAATCCGGGAACGCCGCGCGGTCGATCGATGCGTTCACAGGATTTGTAACTGTCGGATCGAAGCTGCGATTCAACCGGTTGTATCGCTCCGTGGGCGAAAAATTGAAGTCCCAGCGCAGGCCCAGGTTGAGCGTCAGTCTGCGGCTGGCCTTGTAATCGTCCTGCACGTACGGCGCGTAGTACGGGTACCGGTACGAAGGGAAGATGTTGTAATCGACATTGCCGCCCGAAAGATCGCCCAAAAGGAAACTGGCGATCGAGTTACCGCTCAACGAGTCTCCGTTGTTGTACACCTTCTGAGTAAAGCCGCGATCCGCCGTCAGACGAAAGGGGTTGCCAACATTTTGATCGTTGTACTGAATTGAGCGTATGTCGACTCCCGCTTTGATGTCGTGCTTTCCAGCAATCTTGGTAATCGTGGGATGAAAGGCGATGGTGTTCGTGTAATTGAAACTGTAGAACCGCCCCAGCGACTGGTAGCTGCTGAATTCATAGCGTCCGAAGAAGCCAGGTACCGGCAGTTGGCTCACCAGGGACGTAGGGAAGCCGAGCGATGTCAAATTGAAACCTGCATTGCCGTCACCACGCGAGCCTTCCACGTAGCGGCTCACTGAAAACCGTGCGTTGAAAATGAGCGTTGGGCTCAACGTCGATACCAGGTCAAGCACGTAAGCGTCGTTGATTCGTTTCAGGGGAAACTGCCCGTCCCCGCCCGGCTGGCTCTGTGACAAGCCGTTGAAGCTACGCTCCTCGGTGCGATCGTTGCTCGCGTGACGGAAGAACAGATGGTTATTGCTGCCGATGTTCTGATCGAACTTGATGACCAGGTTGTAAAAGGAATCGGCATCCAGGTTTTGACCGCCGGCGACGAAAAAATCGTTTTGTCCGTAATCGAATCCTGGCGTGGAAATGTTCGGCTTGGGAAAGTAGCCGAGGATTTTCTGCGAGATTGGGTTGAGGCGATTCGAAGGGATAATGTTCCCAGGGAACGCGTCGCGAACAAAGTTGCCGCTCGCGTCCACCCGGCCGGTATTCGGATCGTAGATGGTGATCTTTCGGCCCTGCGAATCCACCAGCTTGCTGAAATCGCCGGAAAGAAATTCAGGCTGCGGAACACTCAGATTGAGCGGCGTCGGCGTACCTTCCCGATAACCTTCATAGTTGAAGAAGAAGAAACTTTTGTCCTTGCCGTTGTAAATCCTGGGAATAACCACCGGGCCGCCTATCGCGCCGCCGTACTGGTCCAGAAAGTGTCCCGATTTGTCCACTCCGCGCGCATTGTTCTGGAACGAGTTGGCATCGAGGCCGTTCCGCCGCAAGAACTCGTAGAGCGTGCCATGCAATGCGTTCGTGCCTGATTTTAAAGACACGTTCACGACACCGCCGGCTGTCTTGCCGTATTGCGCGTCGTACGAGTTCGTTTGGATCTTAAACTCCGCCACGGAATCAACGGGAGGCACGTACGCCAGGTTGTTCCCACCCGCTTGCGCATTGTTCGGCGCTCCATCCAATAGAAACTCATTCTTGCGATCAAGACCGCCATTGATCGACCAGTCCGCAATCGCGCCGTTATCGAATGGCCGCTGATAGATGGGATTTCCGTTGAAGTTGACGCCCGCTGAAAGAATCGAAAGCATGAATGGATTGCGGGCATTCAAGGGCAGTTCGGAAACCTGCTTCGAATCGATGACCAGCCCGCGATCGGCGTTCTCGGTTTCGAGCACGGCCGACTCTGCCGTAACCGTCACCACATCGCTCATCGCGCCCACTTCCAGCGCGATATCGATGCCAGCCACCTGGCCCACATTGAGCACGACGTTATCTCGAATGAACTTCTTAAAGCCAGCGGCCTCGACGCTGATCCTGTAGGTGCCGGGTTTCAAAAACGGAACGGTGTACGTGCCGGAGGAAGTAGTCACGGCTACGGCGCTTTCGTTCGTCTCAAGGTTGAGTACCTGAACGGTGACGCCAGCGACAGAACCGCCGGAAGCATCCACGACGTGGCCGGCTACCGTGGCGCGGAAATCTTGAGCGGAAAGACTCGCTGCTAGGACAAACAACGCGCAAACGAACAATCGTCGGAAAAACATCTTGATCACCCCAATTCCAAAAACTGCAAAACCTAGTGGAACTATATTACGCCACGGGAAAAAATCGCAATCGGCATGACCGTTTTTCCAGGCGCATGAGCCCATTCTCATGTGGCCGCGACATTGATTGCCTGTCCCTTGATTCTGCCCATTGAACGATATATAGTCCTCCAGAGCAACGCTTCAAACTCCTTCTTCGTCGAGGTGAACCAAATGTCTTTCAGGATTGTTGTATACGCCGCGGCTTTGCTGTTTTCCATTCAGACCGTAAACTTTGCCCAGACCGGAGCGGCTCAGGTCGAAGGGACAGTAACGGATAACTCCGGCGCAGTGATTGCAAGCGCCGATGTTGCGCTTGAGAATACCCAGACCGGTGTCCGCTTTGATACCAAGACCAATGGATCAGGGCTTTATCTGTTTGCAGCAGTGCAGAGCGGGGAGTACCGGATTACCGTAACGGCTCCAGGGTTGCAGAAGTGGGAAGGTTTGGCCACGTTGCGCGCAGGGCAACAGTCTGTCGTCAACGCTAAGCTTCAAATCTCACAGGCAACTGAGCAGGTCACGATTGCTGGCGATGCAACTCCACTGCTTACGACAAGCAATGCGACCATCGCCACCACGGTAGAGCGGCAGCGAATCGAGCAGCTTCCGCTGAATGGCCGTTCCATTCAGACTCTACTGAGTGTCACGGTACCAGGTCTGGAAGGTGCGGGATCACAACCGCGGGTTTACGGCTTACGCGATTCCGCTTTGGAGTTCACGCAGGATGGCGTTCCGATGGACGACCGGAACACGGGCAACATACAAGCCCGCCCCCCGGGACTCGACACGGTACAGGAATTTCGCGTAGAAACGAACGGCTCCACTGCGAAGTTGGACCGGCCCGCGAGCGCGATTCTTTCTACACGGAGCGGCACCAACATATTTCGTGGAGCGGCGTTTGAAACGGGCCGGAACAGCGGCTTCGGCGTTGCACGCCAACGGCAGGATACTTTCTCAAAGGCCCCACACCTGGTGCGCAATGAGTTCGGCGCTTCAGCAGGGGGCCCGGTGGTACTTCCGAAACTCTACAACGGTCATAACAAAACCTTTATCTTTGGTGCTTGGGAAGAACAGCGCTTACGATCTGCGGCAACCGTAGGGTCCGCAGTATGGACGGCCGCTATGCGGCAGGGCGATTTCAGCGGATTGGTGGATGCGAATGGCCGCAAGATCACGCTTTATGATCCATGGTCAGTGGGGCCGGGACCTACCTATACAAAGACGGCCTTCCCGAATAACCAGATCCCATTGTCCAGGCTGAGCCCTCTGGCTAAGTACATGTTCGGCGTGGTCCCGTTGCCTACTGACCCCGGGGTAAACCCCTTGGTGGCCAACAATTATTTCGGGACAGCACCCACCAACTCCGATCAGCGAACCACCACGGTTCGCGGGGACCATCAGTTCAGCGAGAAGGACCATGTTTTCGCGCGCTTCTCTCATGGCCAGTGGGACCAGATGAACCGGCGGGCATTCAATACGGCAGGCAACCCGATCACGTCAGACAATTTGTGGAACCGGGAAACCTACTTCGAGCGCTCGAACACGGAAGCACTTTCTTGGACCCACACTTTTTCGCCCACGCTGGTTGTTGAAACCGTAGTGACGGGCTCCGCAATCAACTGGCTATACAGCCTGAATCAGCCCAGCGCATTGCAAAATGTCTCGGCAATACTTGGTACGCCTAATCCCTTCAACGTCAATGGCGCTCCCTATGTACTCAACTCCGGGTACCAGGCTATCCAATTCCATGGGGTGGTGCCGCGTTCGGAGTACACCCAATTGATCAGTGGGGAGCAGAACTACACCAAAGTGCTGGGACGCCACGAATTTGAGTTTGGCGGCAGATTCCGCCAGGAAGTTCTAGATACCATCCCCGACCGACCGGACCAAAGCGATCTGGATTTCGGCAGCAACGCAACAGCTATCTATAGCCCAGCCACAGGATCAGCCTTTGGCGCTTTGCCCCAAACGGGCGATAATGCTGCAAACTTTTTTCTTGGAGTGGCTGGGCGATATGCCCAGCAGCGTCCGCCCGGAGCGTACAACATGCGAGGGAAAGATATTGCGGGGTATGTACAGGACAACTGGAAGATCCGCAAGAACCTCACCCTCAACTTCGGTGTGCGATGGCAGTATCTGGGGCCGTACTTGGACCATGCCGGCATCACTTCCGTGTTCGACTTTCCTTCGAAGAGCATCGTGAACAACGTGCCGGTCTCCCAACTAGTCGCAACCGGGTACACGACACAGC
>JALYXI010000068.1 GCA_030947245.1 Acidobacteriota bacterium | reverse complement strand
CCGGAAAAATGTATCCGGTGATGCCGTCCGCAACATACGCATCGAGTTTTTCATCAAAATGCTCGATCTGGTTTCGAAGGTCTCGGTTCTTCAACGGGCTATCTTCCGTCACTCCCAGAGCGGTTTTTAAGACCTTGGCGCGGGCCTCGTGGCCTGCTCGAACAGGCCAAAAATAACGGGAGAGGGACGCGCCCTGAATGACGATGTTTTGGAGATTGTTCAAAAGGTCGGCGGTATCCATCGTCTGAAAGGCGTTGCCGCTATCATCCTGCGCCGCCTTTTCCAAAGCCTCGCTGAGGCGCTCGATAGAAGCTATAGCCGCGCTGGAATTAAACAGCATGGCTTGAATGTAGAACGCCTCATAAGGGGGCCAGATACCAAAATCACCCTGGTTCATTTCAAAAAAGCGTTTCCTGTTTGGTGCGGTCGCCTTCCACGGCGGCCCGGTTGAAAACTGACGGGTCCACTAGCGGAACGTTCGGCTTCTTGCCCGCGAACAGTTCCGCAATGGTGAGAATCTGAATCTTGGGATATTTGCCGTAAGGCGTTTCGTAGTAACCCGTTTTGACGGCTTCAATGTTCATGGGCTTCGTGGGTTCCGCCAAGGTAATGAAGATTCTTCGCGCTTGGCGAACGCTCAGCGGATTTCCGTTTAACCGCAGGTTCTTTAAAACCGCCAAATGCCAAATTGACGCGCCTTTAAGATGTCAGAGTGTCGTAAGCCTTGTGATCGCCAATCCAGAACCACAGGTATCCATCAGCCCGTTCAATAGCAAGGGCGCGATAGTTCAACGTAATCCGGGCTGACCAGATTTCCCGCCCGCTGCGTTCTCCAATCTTTTTGAATTGCAGCGAAGGGTGTTGCGGATTGTCTTTCAGAAGCAAAAACTGCTTATCGGCGCGGTTGCGGATTTCCTGCGGGAGCGCCCGGTACGATTTCCAGAAATCAGCATTGGCGCGGTGTCGCATCCTCCAGCACTAAAGCGGCTGGACCAGACCGTTCTTTTCGTCGCTCAAAGCCCGGTTGATGGCGTTGTCGAGGCGGCCCGCTTCAAGGTCGGACTGGATGCGGGTGTCGAGCGGGCGCGCGTACCGGTCAAGCCACACGCATAATTCTTCCAACTCCTGCGGCGTGAGCGTCCCTATAGCCCGTTCGATTTCCTCTACCGTGTTCAAACCCATGTGACCCCTCCACCATTTTAGAGGAGTAGATTACCACGCCGGGCGCGGGGCGTTCAACCCGGCTAACGTCAGAATTGCGGCGGCGGCAAGCTTCGGCAAACAGCTTTCCTCTTCGTCGGATAAGAACGGCGGGTGGGCGAGAAAGGCGACTAAGGTCGCATGAAGCAATTGCTTCCCGCTGGTCAACTGGATAAATTTTTAGGAGCGGGGAAGCGTCAGACATATAGCGGCTCGTTTTCAATTGGCTCTTCTGGCCGGGAAACGATAGCGGCGAGAAGGGTAACCGGCAACACTGGCGGGGCTGTCCATAGCGGTACAATCATCCGAATGGACGCAGAGGAAGCCGCCTTCCCGGCACCCGATCCGCTGGACGATCTGCCGAAGTTAAACCCGGAATTGGTCGCATGGGCGAACGAAGCGGCGGCGATTAACGCGGAGATAGGCAAGCGTATTTCACTCGCGCATGATCTATCCAGCAGCAGATGGAGCTCTGGAGCAAAAACTCCGCGGCCCTCGTTAAACAACTACAGGCGGGATGCTGGCGCTAAGCCGGTCGTTTCGTCGATTTGCAAGAAGCGGTTCGCTTCGATATCGGTGAAGCGCTGTTTTGTTCCACTGGGCCATTCAATGGCAACCACCGTGGCGCGGGTTTCGGCGGCGAGACCGAAGGTAAGGGCCAGGTCGCTTTGGGAACAGTAACTGCCGCCGCTGCGGACCGTGGCGGATTGCTTGGCGGAAGCCGTTTCGACGCGGACCACGGCTCCCAGGCCGCTGCGGTTGCTCTTCGTTCCGTTCAGGCGGATGTTGAGCCAGTGGTTGCGGTTACCGCCATCGTTCCGGTAGAGAGAGGGCGGGCCCTCGTTATTGGAAATGAGGATGTCGAGATCGCCATCATGATCGAAATCGGCATAGGCGGCTCCGCGGGCGATCAAGGGCTTGGCGAAATCCGGGCCCAACCGGCCGGAGACGTTTTCGAACTTGCGCTTGCCCAGGTTGCGGAACAGCAGAGGCGGTTCGCGGAACTTCACCTTTGGCTGGATGCGCTCGATGTCTTCTTCCGTATGGCCGTTGGCGGCGAAGATGTCGGGGTGGCCGTCCAGATCGTAATCGAAGAAAAAGACGCCGAAGGAGAGGCTGAGCAGGCTGGCGCGACCGACGCTGGAGCTGGGCGCTTCATCGACGAAGAGGCCGGTGCCTTCGTTGTGATAAAGGCCCAACATCTGATTGGAAAAGTTACCGACCAGCAGGTGCGGGTGGCCGCTGTGATCGTAATCGGCGGCATCGACGCCCATGGCGCCGCGGGCGACGCCATCTTCGCCGAACGCGACGCCGGCGGAAACGCCTTCTTCGGTGAACGTGCCATTGCGGTTGTTGCGGTAAAGCTTGTTGGGCTGAGTGTCATTAGCGACGAAAAGGTCGGGCCAGCCGTCGCCATCGTAATCCAGCACGGCGACGCCGAGCGATTTGCTGGTGGGGTCGGCCACGCCCGCTTTCCTGCTGACTTCTTCGAACCGGCCATTCCCCAGGTTGTGGAACAGCTTGGAAGGCGCGCCTTTCGACGATTCCGGCGTGCAGTAGGATTTGTGCGTGCCATCGAGCGAGCACCAGAGATCGGTTTGGGGCGTCCACTGGATGTAGTTGGCGACGAAGAGGTCGGCTTTACCGTCGCGGTCGTAATCGAACCACGCGGCGCTCGTTCCAAAGCTGACGTTCGAGATCCCGGATGCCGCCGTAACGTCGCGGAAGTGGCCGCCGCCTTCGTTGTGGAAGAGGTGATCGCCACCGAGCGCGGTGATGTAGACGTCCGGGCGGCCGTCGTTGTCGTAATCGGCAACCGCGACGCCCATGGCGTACATTTCAATATCGAGGCCGCTGCCGCGCGTGATATCGGTAAAGGTTCCGTCGCGGTTGTTGCGATAGAGCGCGCTGAAGTACTTCGTGGCGCCGGGCTTCCAATCTTTTCCGTTCAGAAGCAGGATATCGGCATAGCCATCGCCGGTGAGGTCGATAAAGGCGCAACCGGACCCCATGGTTTCGGGGAGGTACTTTTTGCCGAATGCGCCGGTGTGGTGAATGAATTTCAGACCGGATGCTTTGGTGATGTCGGTGAAACGGATGGCTGGCGCGGTGAAGGCGAGCAGGAGTGCGGGAACGGCGAGAAGCCAGGCCGAATGCTTCCTTTTTGGGAGCAGTCGCATGGTCAGGGGGCACTCTCATGGTCGTGGATCTGTTGGCGCTCGTTGTTGTCTTCCGGGCTGGAAGCGCGGCGCTTGGCGGTGATGGACTGCGAACTCTCTTCGGCTTTGAAACGGCGAAAGAGCGTTTCTTCGCGAGCGGCTTTTGCGCGGTCGCCTAAGCCGCGGTAGCAGAGCATCATTGTGTAATGCATCTGCAGATCTTCAGGGTCGACCCGCGCGACGTTCTCCAGAGAGGCAATGGCGGCCTTGTAGTCGCGCTTTAGAAACTGGAGGCGGGCGATCTGGTTCAGCACGACGCGGTCACGCGGATATTTTTGTTCGACGGTCCGGAGGGAAGCAATGGCTCCATCGTAATCGCCATCCGCTTTGCGAACGAGCGCCTGGAAATAATAGATGCGGCCGAGGGTGGAATCGATGGCGAGAGCTTTTTGAAGGAAAGGCTTTGCGGCATCAGTCTCGCCCTCCTGAATGAGCGCGCGCGCCACGTTGAGCCAGCCATCGGCATAACCGGGCTCGGCTTCGGTGACGCGGCGGAACGCAAACTCGGCGCCTTTCAGATCGCCCTGCAGGAGGATACCGATGCCGTAATCGTTCCAGCGTTCGCGGTCCTGCTTGCGAACGACGGGCTTCCAATCCGCCGCGCCGAGCGGGATGGTTGTGCAGGCTTCGGCGATGGTGATAACCGGAAGATCCGGAATGCGGTCTTTGATGGCTCCTGAAACGTTGGCCGGGATATTCGATTGAGAGAAGGAGTATTCGAGGCCGTTGTGGTCCTGGCTGAGTAGCGCGGGATTCTGACCGGGTTTGGGCTGGCCGGCGTAAGAGTACTGCGTGAAATACCAGGAGAACTTGCGGTAGTTGAGTTTCGCGGTG
>JALYXI010000058.1 GCA_030947245.1 Acidobacteriota bacterium | reverse complement strand
CGCCCGACTTACATGATGCAGTGGAACCTAAGCTATCAGAGACAGCTTGGCAAAGACTGGCTGGTGAGCGTCAACTATCTGGGCAATAAGACCACTCACATTTGGGGCGCTTACGATATCAATCCCGCGATATACATCCCCGGTTCTTCGGCCAGCACCAACCAACGGCGGCCCCTCTACCTGCAGAATCCGGCGCAGGGCCAATTTTATAGCGGCATCAACCAGGCGGATGACGGCGGAAGTTCGCATTACAATGGCGTCCTGAGTTCCGTGCAGCACCGTTTCGCCAACAGCTTTACTTTACTGGCGAACTATACCTGGTCCCATTGCATCAGCGATATCGATTTCCAGGGCGAACTGGCAGCGCCGCTTTACCAAAACCAGAACAACCGCGCGGGCGAACGCGGCAGTTGTATTTTCGATCATCGGAGTATCTTCAACAGTTCAGCCGTCGCGGTTTTTCCGGCGTTCCAAAATGCTCTGCTGAGCCGGATTGCGAGCGGATGGCAGATCGCCCCGATTTTCACGGCTGCGAGCGGGGCGCCCATTACGCTGACCGATGGCGGCAGGGACATTTCCATGACGGGCGCGCTTCAGGATCGCCCGAACGTGATCTCGACAAAGGTGTATCCGGACAAGCAGACAGTGAACCAGTGGATTAACACAGCGGCGTTTGCGGTTCAACCGACCGGCGCCTTCGGGAATCTTGGCCGAACTTCTCTTGTCGGCCCCGGCTCCTGGAACGTGGACGTTTCCCTGAGCCGCACTTTCAAGCCAACGGAGCGCCTGGGCGTGGAACTCCGCGCCGATTCGTTCAACATCCTGAACCATCCGAACTGGAACGCGCCCGCGGTGAGCATTGCGAGTTCCACGTTCGGCCAAATCACCAGCTTCAGCAGCCCTCGCATCATCCAGCTTGCTACGAAGCTCCGTTGGTAACTGGGCTAAGGAACGCGCTTTCTGAAGCAGAGCGCTGTAAGCTTTGCAGATACTCTCGCCACCTTCGTATCGATGAACCCGTTGCTCCGAAGCGCTTCCCGGATGCCTGATTCGCTCAGTTGCTTGCCGGGACCTTTGGGATAAACGATCCAAATCGGAGGGCGGGCGGCAGCGTAAGTCAGATATTGATCGAGGGCACGATTGAGTTCAGGGTGCGTGTTCACGCAAGCCAAAATCAAACTTACTTCCCTGTTGTTCGCAGGGTTCGCTTGCGCAATTGCCTCTTTCAGTTCAACCCCTTCGGCTTCACCGATCAGTAGGACGTGAGCTCCGGATAAGATTCCAAGCTTATGGGCAAGGCTCGGCGCCGGTGTGGCGATTGCTTTCGCCCAACGCTTCGCCAAGTCCGAACCAAGGGACAAAGCCACCTGATCCTGCCCGGCGTGGAAGGTGAGAAGCTCTCCGAGAGCCAAGACATCAGTCAACGCAGTCAGGGGAACGCGCCGGCGCATCGCACCGCGGACGATCAGCTCGTCCGGCTCCAATTGCACTTTGCAGTAAGCCGCTTCGCCGGCCCAATTGCATTCACAGTTGGCCTCACGCCCCAAGAGGCACCTTCCCAAGATCAGCAACGGCGCGGCCCGCTTGAGATTGAACGGCGAGATCGGTCCGGTACATCGCGTTCAATGTGTACACCTCCATTGTCACAAGACGCCCGACCTCACTGATTCTCGTCATGTTGCGGAATGTCAAGCGATTCGTTTCGCGATCCGAACCTTCCCACGTTGGTTTTCTGTTTGGATATACTTGCCAATCATGAGAACGCTTGCAGCTTATTTGTTTGTGGCGGTCATTGTTCCGAGTGGCCCTGCGGCTGGACAGGAAGCCGCGAAGCCGAAGTTGTATAACACCGCGAAACAAAAGCTGATGGAGGGCAAGCAGATCTTCAGCTTTACGCAATCGAAGTTCGACAAGGCCGCTTACTGCGAAGCGGCGAAACACTACGATTATGCGTGGTTCGAGATGCAGCATAGCACTCTGGAGTTCCGGGATGTGGAAGCGATGATCGCCGCATGTCCCCACGCCGGCGCAATCCCGATGGTCCGGCTGCCTGACGCGCAGGAATGGCATATCCAGCATGCCACCGATATCGGCGCATTGGGGGTGATTATCCCCACTGTGGACGATGTGGAACGAGCGCGGGAGGCGGTGAAATGGGCGCGGTATCCACCGGTTGCGAGGCGCAGCGCGGGACAGGGCCAGGCAGCAAGCCTCTGGGGCGCGAACTATCGCCAGACGTTCAACGACAACATGATGGTGGCGATTATGATCGAGACGCCGACGGGCGTGGCGAATGCCTATGACATTGCTTCGGTGCCCGGGGTGGACGTTGTGCTGATCGGGAACAATGACCTGAGTTCGTTCTCAGGCTTTCCGCAGATCGATGACCGCTATCAGGCAATGATGGCGAAAGTTCGAGACGACGTCCTGAGAGCGGGGAAGATCTTCGGCCAGGCAAACGCCGCGTTGTACGCGAAGGGCCACGTGCTCAGCAAGGACGCGAAGTTTTTCCAGAATGGCCCATCGAACGATGGCTGGCTGCCACCCGCTGTGAACGGCCGCCGCGTGGATCCTAACGCTCCTCCGCCTGGAGAGCATCCGTAGAAGCTATATCTTTTAGTGCATGGCCACGTCACCGGCCGGTTTCCCTTTGGGCGGTTTACGCATGATCATGGGCAAAGGAATCAGGCAGGCGACGACAATCGCCATGATCATAATTACGTGCACATAGGCGAGCGTTGCCGCCTGTCCCCGCAGAACCGCCATCACGCGGGCGTAGGCTTGTTGAGTGGCCGTTGCCGCTTCTACGCCGGAATTCTGTAAGTTCCGGCTGATTCCCTGAACCATGTTCTGAAATGCGGGATTACCGGTATGGGTATGGCGGACCAGGGTGCTCTGGTTCTGCTGGCCGAATCGCGTGAGCATGGTGCTGAGGAGCGCGATCCCGATACTGCCGCCGATATTGCGCACAAAGGCATTCATTCCGGAGACCTGATTATTCTGCTCTCTCGGTATGCCCACATAGGCGAGCGTGTTCGAGGGCAAAAATATGAACGCCAGGCCGGCGGTCTGCAGAGTCCGCAGGGTTGCGGCGGTGCGGAAGTCCATTCCGGTAGTCAGATGGGTGGCCATGAAATACAGGGCGGCGGAGGTGGTTGCGAAGCCAAACCCCATCATCATGCGGGGGTCAACGCGCGACACCATAAAACCGGCGAGCGGCATCATGAGCATCATGATAAAGCCGCCGCCGGCCATCGCTTCCCCGGCTTTCGTGGCGTCGTAACCGAGGAGTGATTGCAGAAACTGGGGAAGGAGCACGGTTGTGCCGTTCAGAACCATGCCGAGGACGAAAGTAAACAGCATGGCGGTGGCGAAGTTTCGTCCGCTGAAGAGCCGCACGTTGACGATGGGGGTTTCCTGATGCCATTCCCAGATGGCCCAGGCGACGAGAGTGACGGCGGCGAAAATGGCTGTGACGGTAATGAGGCCGGAGGAGAACCAATCCGCTTCCTGGCCTTTATCGAGAACCAACTGGAGGGCGCCTATGCCGAGGGCGATCAGGGCGAAACCAGTGTAATCGACGCGCGATTTCGAGTGACTGACGCGCTGCTGCTCACGCTTCAGGTAGGGCGGATCCTGAACCATCCGGTGGGTGAGAAAGAGCGACAGGATGCCGATTGGAAGATTGATGAAGAAGATCCAGTGCCAACTGTAGTTATCGGTGATCCACCCGCCTATGGTTGGCCCGATGGCCGGAGCGATCACAACGGCCATGCCGTAGACGGCAAAGCCGAGGCCGCGCTGGTTGGCCGGGAAGGTATCGGCAAGGATGGCTTGTTCGCTGGGCGCGAGGCCGCCTCCACCGACGCCCTGCAAGATACGAAAGAACACCAGGAGCGCGAGATTGGGCGCAAGGCCACAGAGGACAGAACTGATGGTGAAGACGGCCACCGACGACATGTAAAAACGTTTCCGCCCGAATCGGGTGGCAAGCCATGCGCTGATCGGGAGGATCACGGCGTTTGAAACGAGATAGCTGGTGAGGACCCAGGTGGCCTCATCCTGGCTTGCACCCACGCTGCCGGCAATATGCGGCAGCGCGACATTGGCAATGGAGGTATCGAGAACCTCCATGAACGTGGCAAGCGTTACCGTAAGCGCGACTAACCAGTGATTGTGGGAGGGCCGCCATTCCTTTTCGTGAGAAGCGGCAGGAGTCGTTGCCAAAAGGTTATTTTACCGATCTTCGGATTGATGGACGAGGCGGCGTCCGCGAGGATTCACCGGGATTCCGGTTTCGCCGTGAGGTAGTAGCGAACCGCGGGAGTGATGACGAGGGAAAGGAACATGGAAATCACAATACCGCCGATCACCGCGATCGCGAGCGGCTGAAGCATTTGCGAGCCGGATCCTAAAGCCAGCGCCAAGGGCATCATTCCGGCAACGGCAGCCATGGCGGTCATCACGATGGGCCGCAATCTTCTTCGGCCTGCCTGAATCATGGCTTCTTCCGGAGCAAGCCCCGCTTCGCGGAACGTCTTATCGGCGTCGAGAAGCAAGATGCCGTTCTTGGATACGATTCCCACGACCATGATCAGGCCCATGAATGAAGATACATTGAACGTCGTTCCCGTCAACAACAATGCAAGAAACACCCCGGACGTAGAGAGCACGGCTGACGCGAGGATTGCAACGGGCGCCGATAGATCTTTGAATTCAAAGAGCAGCAACAAAAAGACAAGAAGTAATCCAATGGCGAGCACGAGCATTAAATCGCGGAAGGATTTCTGCTGGGTCTGATAGGTCCCTCCATACTCGATTCGAATTTGGGGAGGTAACTTCGCGGCTGCCACGGCCTGCTTGACGCTTGCGATCGCCGCGCCGAGGTTAGTCCCTTCCAGCCGCGCCGTGACGGCCACATAACGCTGCAAATTGTCTTGCAGGATCTCGGTCTGACCCGGAAGATGAGTTATCGTGGTCAAGGATGCGAGCGTGGCAGTGGTTCCCGCGGCGCTGTTTAATAACGTGTTGTTCATCGCGTCGACCGAAGCGCGGTTGATTTCCGGGAAACGGACTCGGATTGTGTAAGAGCGGCTATTCACTACCAGGGGATTCGCCGCGGGTTCTCCCTGAAGC
>JALYXI010000056.1 GCA_030947245.1 Acidobacteriota bacterium | reverse complement strand
CGGTATCCTATGGTGGACGTTCGCTCTATGCATCTGCGGGAGAAAGGCGAGAAGGAGTATGTCAACCAGCACCTCGAGTCGACTCTCGAGAGCGTGGACATCGCCGAAACGGTGATTATGGAAGCTGCCGAAAAGGCGGGTTTCGACGAAGACGACATGCACAAAATCGGCATGGCAAGCCGCGAATGCATGGTGAATGCAGTGGTTCACGGCAACCGCTACAACGTGAATAAGAAGGTTCATTTGCGCGTGGATGGGACAGAAGACCACCTGACGATACGGATCGCCGACGAAGGCGAGGGGTTCGACATATCCTCCCTCCCGGACCCGTTGGCCCAGGAAAACCTGCTCCGGCATTCAGGCCGCGGCATTTTCCTGATTCGGGCCTTCATGGATGAGGTGGATGTACGGCCGTCATCGCCGAAGGGCACGGAAGTGATTCTGGTGAAGAAGAAATCGGTTTCTGAATCGAAATGAGGAGAACAGATGAGTGTTAAATTGAACAGCCGGCAAGTGGGCGACGTAACTGTAGTGGATTTGGCGGGGCGCATCACCTTAGGCGAAGGCTCCAGCGCGATGCGGGACGCGTTGAAGGATCTGCTTACCAAAGGCCAGAAAAAGATCTTGATGAACCTGGGCGAAGTCTCTTATATTGACAGCTCCGGCATTGGGGAACTGGTGAGCGCCTTCACCACCGTCACCAACCAGGGTGGTCAGCTTAAACTGCTGGGTTTGAACAAGCGGGTGAAAGATTTGCTGCAGATTACGAAGCTTTACACCGTCTTTGAGGTGTTCGATTCGGAAACCACGGCAATCCGCAGCTTTGCCTAACCCTAACCACCGCCGACGAAATGAACGATTTCGAGATGGGCGCCGGGCTGGATTTCCGTCGAGGACCATTGCGCCTTTCTTACGATCGCACGGTCCAGTTCCACAGCCACCCGGTCCGGCGTAATTGCAAGCGCTTTCAGGAGTTGCAGTATGGTCTGCCCGGGCGGGATGGACTGCTGTTCACCATTTACCGTGACCTCGATGATTGACACTGGTTTTCCTAACTTATTATAGTCAAGGTTGCCCACCACACCCGGTCAAACTTGGTTTCCCGTTTTGCTTCAAATCCTGATTGCGATGGGCGTTGCCTCCGCAATGATCGGATTTTCGTTTCTGCTTGGGAAAAAAGTGCGAAACCGCGTGAAGGACATGCCCTACGAATGCGGTATCGTTCCCACGGGAGATGCGCGCGGGCGGTTTAGCGTTAAGTTTTACCTCGTCGCGATGTTATTCATCTTGTTCGACATTGAGGCCATTTTCCTCTATCCCTGGGTTGTGGTATTCCGTGAATTGCGCATGTTTGCATTTCTCGAAATGCTGATTTTCGTAATTTTAATTCTTTGCGGCTTCTTTTACATCTGGAAAATGGGTGTGCTCGATTGGTCGGGAGCGGACCACCATACGGCGCCCACAAAACACTGATTGCCTGTGCTTCCTGAAAACCTACAAGATCACGCGGCAGCGCGTGCCGTGGAAGAAAGTGTGCTTTCGGCGAAGCTCGACCGGGGTGAAGTAACGCTGGAGATTGCCCCCGCACGCATCGTTGCAGTGTGCGGCCGCTTGAAACACGAACTCGATTTCATAAGGTTGAGCGACTTGACGGCGGTGGACCGGTATCCCCTGGAGCCGCGCTTCGAGATTGTCTATCACCTGCATTCTTTGAAGCGGAATGAGCGCCTTCGCCTGAAGTGCGGGATTGCGGGAGATGTCGTTGGGGCAGCGCCGGAGATCGATTCCGTCACCCCGGTATGGCGCGCCGCAAACTGGTACGAGCGGGAAGTGTTCGACCTGTTCGGTGTTCGCTTTCGCGGGCATCCGGAGATGGAGCGCATCATGCTCCCGGCGGATTGGGAGGGGCATCCGTTGCGGAAAGATTATCCAGTGACGGGTTCGCGAGTCTGACATGGCAATTTCTATAACGGACCAGGTAGAGACTCCAGCGATGGGCACGCGGCGCATGACGCTGAACATGGGCCCGCAGCATCCTTCGACCCATGGGGTCTTGCGGGTGGAGCTTGAACTCGATGGCGAGATGATCCAAAGCGCCAAACCGGATATCGGCTATTTGCACACTGGCATCGAGAAAGAGTTCGAAGCGAAAACCTACAGCCAAGGGGTCCCGTTGACCGACCGGATCGACTATCTGGCTCCGCTGTCGAACAATCTCTGCTACTCCTTGGCGGTTGAAAAGCTGCTCGGCCTTGAGATCCCGGCCATGGCGCAATGGACGCGGGTGATGCTGGTCGAGCTAACGCGCCTGAACAGCCATCTTATCTGGCTGGGGACGCACGCGCTCGATATCGGCGCCATGAGCATGTTTCTGTACTGCATGCGTGAGCGCGAAGACATTCTCCGCATTTTCGAGATGTACTCGGGCCAGCGGATGATGACCAGTTATATCCGCGTCGGCGGCTTGGCGCTGGAGCCTCCTCGCGGGTGGCACGCGCGAATCGAAAAATTCATCGATGCGTTTCCGTCCAAAATCGATGAATACGAAGAGCTGCTGACCAACAACCGCATCTGGATCGGGCGCACCCGGGGCGTGGGTTTCATTTCAGTGGAAGACATGCTGGATCTGGGCGTCACGGGGCCCATGCTGCGCGCCGCCGGCGTGGATTGGGATGTGCGCAAGTCGGCGCCGTATTCCAGCTATGAACTGTTCGATTTCACTGTGCCCACCCGCACGGAAAACGATGTTTATGCGCGCTACCTGGTGCGCGTGGAAGAAATGAGGCAAAGCACTCGCATTGTGAAGCAGGCGCTGGAGGGTATGCCCGAAGGCCCGTTTCAGGCCGACGCGCCCGGAATCGTTCTGCCGGATCGGGAAAAGATGAAGACCCAAATGGAGGCGCTCATCTATCACTTCAAAATCGTGACGGAAGGCTTTCGCGTGCCCGCAGGCGAGGTGTACCAGGTAATTGAATCGCCCCGTGGCGAGCTGGGCTATTACGTAGTCAGCGACGGCACCAGCAAACCTTATCGCGTGCATATCCACGGGCCAAGTTTTGGGAATTTGCAATCCATTCCCACGCTGGCCAAAGGCTCAGTAATCTCAGATTTGATCGCATCCATGGGCAGCATGGATTTCGTTTTGGGGGATTCGGACCGGTGACGCTTTCGCCTGCCCTGGAAACGAAGTTCGCGGCCCTTCTGACGAATTATCCGGAAGACCGGAAGCGTAGCGCCATGATTCCCATGCTCCTGTTCGGCCAGGATGAGCTCGGTTCCGTTACGCCCGAGTTGATCGATGAAGTTGCCCGGCGCGTGGGCGTGCAGCCGCTTGCGGTCACGGAGGTAATGTCGTATTACTCCATGCTGCATCCAAAACCGCTGGGCAAGTTCCATGTCCAGATTTGCACCAATATCAGCTGCCTGCTGACGGGCGGGGAAGAGCTTTGGGAGCAGGCCTGCGGCAAGCTGGGAATCGGCCATAGGCAGGCTACGGCCGATGGGCAAATTTCGCTCGAAGAAGTGGAGTGCATCGGAGCATGTTCCTGGGCTCCGGCGCTTCAGGTGAACTACGATTTTCACCACCACGTAACGCCGGAAAAGCTGGACCGGTTGATTGAGGGGTTAAGGAAGCATGCCGTATAACGAACCATCTCCGCTGGAAGTGAAAGTGATCTCGCGGCGGTTCGGCCTTCCGAATTCGGCCTCAATCGAAACGTATCTTGCGAACGAGGGCTATCAGGCCCTGCACAAAGCGCTCGGCATGACGCCCGATGCGATCATCGAAGAGCTGAAGGTCTCCAATCTTCGCGGACGCGGCGGCGCCGGATTCCCGACCGGCCTGAAGTGGAGCTTTGTTCCGCGCACGTCGCCCAAGCCGAAGTACATCATGGTAAATGCCGATGAGAGCGAGCCGGGGACATGTAAAGACCGCCTGCTGATGGAGTTTGACCCGCATCAACTGCTCGAAGGCATGATGATCGCGGGGTTCGTGATGGGCGCGAAGTACGGCTGGATTTACATTCGCGGCGAATACCGGTACCTGATCGACATCATGGACCGCGCGATTGAAGAAGCTTATGCGCGCGGGTATCTGGGCGGCAATCTGCACGGGACGGAGTTCAGCTTTGACATCCGCACCCATACCGGCGCCGGCGCTTATGAGTGCGGGGAAGAATCGGCGCTGCTGGAATCGTTCGAAGGCAAGCGCGGTATTCCTCGAATCCGGCCGCCGTTCCCAGCCGTTTCGGGAGCCTATCAAGCGCCTACGCTGTTGAACAACGTCGAAACGTTCTCCACGGTTCCCGCGATTCTGCTGATGGGCGGCGCGCAATATGCCGGGCTCGGAACTCCTAAGAACGGCGGAACCAAGCTGCTTTGCGTATCGGGCCATGTGAACCGGCCCGGCGTATATGAACTGCCGCTTGGTTTCCCGATGATGCGCGTGATTGAGGAAGTATGCGGCGGCGTGCGCGGGGGCAAAAAGCTGAAGGCCGTCATCCCGGGTGGCTCTTCCTGCCCCATGTTGAAAGCGGACGAATGCGACATTCCGATGGACTATGATTCGCTCGCGAAAGCAAAAAGCATGCTCGGGTCGGGCGGGATGGTGGTGCTCGACGAGGATACCGATATGGTGCGCGTGGCTTTGCGGATCATGCGCTTCTACCAGCACGAAAGCTGCGGCTGGTGCATTCCCTGCCGCGAAGGCACAACGTGGTTGAAGAAGCTGTTAACCCGCTTTGTCGAGGGCGCGGGGACCGAATACGACATCGTAATGATTGGCGAGCTTTCGAAGAACATGCTGGGCCGCACCTTCTGCCCGCTGGGCGATGCGGCGGCGTTACCAACAATTTCGATCATCGAGAAGTTTCGAAACGAGTTTGAAGATTACCTGGTTTTTGGCCCAAAGCCGCGGCGAACGGAACTGGTGATGGCGTAAATGGCGGAGCCGGTGAAGTTTACGGTAGACGGACAGGAGATCCAAGCCGCCCCGGGAACGCTGCTGATCAACGCCGCTAAGCAGGCGGGCATTGGGATTCCGGCATTCTGTTACTACGAAGGCTATTCGCTGCAGGCCGCCTGCCGGATGTGCCTGGTGGAAGTGGAAAAAGCTCCGAAGATGATGACCGCCTGCACCTTGCCGGTAGCCGAGGGCATGGTCGTCCGGACGCAGACAGCGCAGGTGGCATCGGCGCGTAAATCGATGTTGGAATTCCTGCTCACCAATCATCCGCTGGATTGCCCGGTGTGCGACAAAGGCGGCGAGTGCGAACTGCAGGACATGGTCTTCCGCTATGGCGCCGGCGAAAGCCGCTACACCGAAACCAAGCTGCACGTCGATGAGAAGCAGTGGTCGCCCGTGGTGTTCTTCGATGCGCCGCGATGCATCCTGTGTTTCCGCTGCGTGCGCGTGTGCAATGAAGGCATGGGCGTGGGCGCGTTGGGGGTCATCAATCGCGGCGCGGTATCGGAAATCGCGCCGAACGAAGGCGACCATCTAAACTGCGATGAGTGCGGAATGTGCATCGACATCTGCCCCGTCGGCGCGCTCACCAGCGGCATTTACCGCTACAAAACGCGTCCCTGGGAGATGGAGCATGTCGGTACCATCTGCACCCATTGTTCGAACGGCTGCAAAACCACCCTGGGCGTGCGCAACGACCACATCATTCGCGGCAATAATCGCGATCGCACCGGAATCAATGGCGAGTTCCTATGCATCAAAGGCCGCTACGCATTCGATTTCACGGATAACCCGGAACGCCTGCAATCCCCGTTGATGCGGGTGAACGGCCAGCTGGAGCCGGTATCCTGGTCCGTTGCCCTGGAGACGGTCGCTAAGAGGTTTAAGGAGATCAAATCCCGGAACGGATTATTCGGCGTGGCCGGTTCCTGCCATCTCACCAACGAAGAAAACTTCTATTTGCAAAAGTTCGCCCGCAAGGGTCTGGGCACTCACAACATTGACCATCAGCGGTCGGGAGATATTGTCACGCTTCTCGATGCGCTCAGTGGAACCACGGGCGCCCTAGCCACAGTTGACGATTTCTATAATCGCAAAGCCGTGCTCGTGATCGGCGCGGACCTGGCGCTGGAACAGCCGCTGCTTTCCTTTCAAATCCGGGCGAATGTCCGTCACCACGGCGCGCACGTATACGTCGTGACCGCGAAAGAAGTCCGCGAAGATAAGACGGCGTTCCAGAGCATTCGAATCCAGCCCGGAGATGAGTTGGTTGGCGTGGAAGATCTGCATTCTCAACTGATCGGCGAAACCGAACTGGTGATTGTGTTCGATGACTCGATCAAGGGCGATGCCTTGCGCCGGCTTGTCGATTACGGTTCGTCGCTTCCGTACCCGGTCAAATATTGCTGTCTCCTGGATTATTCGAACTCGCGGGGCGCGGTGGATATGGGCGTGGCGCCCGATCTGTTGCCCGGGTACCAAGTGGCGGAAGAGCCGGGGCTGACTCTTGAAGCGATGGTGACCAGTCCCGTGCTGGATGCTCTGTGGGTAATCGGCTCAGACCCGCTGGCTACGGCGCCCTTTGCAGCCGAGCATGCCTTCATCGTGGTCCATGACCTGTTCCTGACGGAAACCGCGAAGCGCGCCGACGTGGTCTTTCCTTCCGCTTCCGCCTACGAGAAATCCGGCACCGTCACCAACGTGTGCGGGGAGGTTCAGCAGTTGACGCCAGCGGTACGCATCATGGGCACAAAGCCGGATCTTGAAATCATGGGTTTGCTGGCAAGGGAAATGGGCCTGGCCCCCGTGATGGGTCCCTGGACACCGGAAAAAGTCCTGGCTGAGATTCGCGGTGCGGTACGCGGCTACGACGTCCCGGTTGCGATCCTCGCCACCGGCGGCGCCGCCCAGACCGTGCCGGCCAACGGACGCATCCCCGTTGCTTCCCATCCGGAACTGATTCAATCCGCGCACGATAATCTCTTCTCTTCAGGCACACTGGGGCGTTATTCTAAAGTTCTGAATTCGGTTTTGGAACACCCGCGCCCATAATGGAATTCCTCATCATCAGCCTGATTAAAGCCGCTCTGGTAGCGGTTGTCCTGCTTACCACGCTCGCCTATCTGCAGTGGGTGGAACGCAAAGTGATCGCTCACGTGCAGGTCCGGATGGGTCCTTCCCGCGTGGGGCCGCACGGCCTGCTGCAACCGCTTGCCGACGTCATCAAGCTGATGACGAAAGAAGATCTGCTGCCACCCTATGTGAATCGCGGGTTCTATCTGCTGGCGCCATTTCTCGCCGTCTCGATGGCGTTGATTTCCATTTCCGTGATTCCCTTCGGGCCGGAAGTGACAGTGTTCGGGCATCAGACTTGGATGCAGTTGGCCGATCTCAATGTCGGCCTGCTGTTCGTGCTCGCGATCAGTTCGATGGGCGTGTACGGAATCGCCCTCGGCGGGTGGGCCTCGAACAATAAATACAGTTTGCTCGGCGGCCTGCGCAGTTCGGCGCAAATGATCAGTTACGAGCTGCCATTGAGCTTAGCCATCGCCGCTCCGCTGCTGAGCGCAGGCACCCTCAGCCTTCGCAAAATTGTCGAATCGCAATCCGGATACTACTTCGGCATCATCCCGCAATGGAGCATTTTCAGCGGCCCATTCCCGCAAGTCTTCAGCTTCGTCATTTTCGTTATCTCCGCTTTTGCCGAAACCAACCGCGTGCCGTTCGACCTTCCGGAAGCGGAGAACGAACTGGTCGGCGGTTTCCACACTGAATACAGCAGCATGAAGTTCGCCTCGTTCTTCATGGCCGAATACGCCAATATGATCACGGTTTGCTGTCTGACAACGGTTCTGTTCCTCGGCGGCTGGCAGCCATTGTTTCCGGTATCGTTGGGCTCCTCCTACATCCCGGCTATCGTCTTTTTTCTTGCCGGAGCCATCGCGCTCTATCACGGTTTGCACCCGGCCCGGCGGCTGGACCGTTTCACCCTGCCCTTCTTTGCCGCCGTCTTCTTCGCGATTGCGGTGATCCTGTTAATCCCCGCGTTGCAGCCCTACCTGATCCCGCTTTTCTGGTTCGGCGCCAAGACCGGATTCCTCCTATTCCTCTTTATCTGGATTCGCGCGACTCTGCCCCGTTTCCGTTACGATCAACTGATGGGTTTCGCGTGGAAGTACCTCTTTCCGGCCGCGCTGCTGAACCTACTGGTCACGGGTTTTCTCGTCGCGCTGTGGGGTTGATACCGGAGACATGGACGTAATTTTCTTCATTCTTTTCGCAACAATCGCTGTGATTTCCGCGATCAACGTCGTGGTCCAGACTCATCCCATTTCTAGCGCCTTGTCGCTCATCGGGGTCATGGTTTCGCTCGCCGCGCTCTATCTGCAACTGGGCGCCGAATTCCTTGCAATGGCGCAAATCATCGTCTATGCCGGTGCCATCATGGTGCTGTTCGTCTTCGTCATCATGCTGCTGAACACTGGCGGCGAAACCGGACGCGGCAATCTCCGCACCGTGCAGTTCGCGGGCGTCCCGGCGCTGATCGCCTTCCTGGGTGCGCTCTGCTATTCCCTACAGCGCTTCTACCCATCTTCTGTGCAAGCTGTTTTCGGCGGTTTCACAGGGGGTGACGCCCACACCATCGGCATGGCCTTGTTCAAGCAATACCTGCTGCCTTTCGAAGTCACCTCCGTCCTCATACTGGTCGCGATCCTGGGAGCCGTTGTTCTCGCCCGCAAGGAGTTCGATTAACGGTGCCCGCGGGCGTCCCCATTTCCTGGTTTCTGGTCCTGAGTGCGGTCCTATTCTCGCTCGGAATCGCAGGCTTTCTGCTGCGGCGCAACATCATAACCGTGTTCATGTCCATTGAGCTGATGCTGAACGCTGTCAACCTGACGTTCATCACTTTTTCGTACCAACTCAAGCAATCCTCCGGTCATCTGTTTGCCTTCTTTGTGATGGTGGTGGCTGCAGCCGAAGCTGCCGTGGGACTCGCGATCATTCTGACCGTCTTCAAAAATCGCGGCACGCTGAACATCGATGAAGTCAGTTCGATGAAAAATTAATGCGGAATCTCTGGCTGATCCCGGCTTTCCCGCTTGCCGGATTTCTCTTGAATGGCGTGTTCGGGCGCAAGCTGCCCAAATCCGCGGTCACCCTCATCGCAATCCTCAGCGTGCTGCTTTCTTTCGCCTGGGTGCTCAAATTCGTCTTCACCGCGGGTGACCTGAACGTCGCCTACACCGAACGCTATTTCACCTGGATCCGCAGCGGCGAATTTCAGGTCGGCTGGGATTTCACAGCCGACCGGCTCACTGCCGTCATGCTGCTTGTAGTCACCGGTGTCGGATCGCTGATCCATATCTACTCGGCCGGCTATATGGCGCAGGATTCCAGTTACCCGCGCTTCTTCGCCTACCTGAACCTGTTCATGTTCTTCATGCTGACCTTGGTCTTGGCGGCCAATTACCTGCTGCTTTTTATCGGCTGGGAAGGCGTCGGGCTTGCCAGTTATCTGCTGGTCGGTTTCTGGTATCAAAAGCGCAGCGCGACCGACGCCGGCAACAAAGCATTCATCGTGAATCGCATCGGCGATTTCGGTTTCACCCTGGCCATGCTGCTGATCGTGGTCCACTTCGGCACTTTGGATTTCGGTACCGTGTTCGCGGCGGCTCCCGGCAAGGCGGCCGTCACGCTCACCGCCATCTGCTTTCTGATCTTGGTGGGCGCGTGCGGAAAGTCCGCACAGTTTCCGCTTTATGTTTGGCTGCCGGATGCGATGGAAGGCCCCACGCCCGTCTCCGCGTTGATTCATGCGGCCACCATGGTGACGGCAGGCATCTATGTCATCGCGCGCTCTTCCGTTCTCTTCACCCATGCCCCCATTGCAATGGAAGCTGTTGCTTACATCGGCCTCTTCACCGCAATCTTCTCGGCGTCTATCGGTCTTGTGCAGAACGATATCAAGAAGATCTTCGCGTACTCTACCGTTTCGCAATTGGGCTATATGTTCCTGGGGCTGGGAGTCGGCGCATTCTCGGCGGGAATCTACCACCTGATGACACACGCGTTTTTCAAAGCGCTGCTGTTCCTAGGCGCGGGCAGCGTGATCCATGCCTGCGGAGGCGAACAGGACATCCGGAAAATGGGCGGACTTCGCGCTAAGGTCCCGCTCACGTTTGCCACGCTGATCTGCGCAGGACTTGCCATCTCCGGCATTCCTCCCTTTTCCGGCTATTTCAGCAAGGACGCCATCCTCATTGCGGCGTACCATCATGCGCCGTGGATGTTCTGGATTGGAGTTATCACTGCGGGCATGACCGCGTTCTACGTCTTCCGCGCGCTGTTCATTACGTTCTTCGGCTCCTATCGCGGCACAGCGCATCCGCATGAATCGCCGCCTTCCATGACGGGGCCGCTGGTGATTCTTGCGCTGCTTTCTCTCGGCGGCGGATTTTTCGCAGTGCCGCGATACCTCGATCCGATGTTCCCGTCCGGCGAAGAAGGCCATGCCACGGGCTTGGTAATCATCTCCGTGGTTGCCGGGGCAATCGGCATCCTCATCGCCGGCGCTATGTATTTGGGACGCCCACGCCCCGGCAAGGAGCCCGGAGCTCTTTACACTTTGGTTTACAACAAATACTACGTCGATGAAGTATACGACGCGGTCCTGGTAAAACCTCTGATCACAACATCCCGGTCCGTGCTCTGGAAGTTGGTCGACAACGCCTTGATCGATGGCATTGTGAACGCGTTCGCTACGCAATCGCGCAACACCGGCAACGCGCTCAGCAGGCTGCAGTCCGGAAACATTCGCAACTACGCGGCCTGGGTGGTTCTGGGTTCCGTGGTTCTCATCCTTGTAATGGGCCTGCGAGGCGCTGGCCGATGAACCCCCTCGATATTCTTCTGCTTGTCCCGCTGGCCGGATTCCTCGCCACACTGGTCCTCCCGAAGTCCGGAGCCGGTCCCATTCGTGTCTTCGCCTTCATTACTTCGCTGGTTGCGTTCGCCATGTCGGTAGGGATCGCGATCGGATACAAGAGCGGCGTGCCCGGCCAGCAATTCGTAACCGACTTTGTCTGGATCCCGAATCCGGAAATTCATTATCACGTCGGAATCGATGGCATCAGCCTATGGTTGGTCGTCCTCTCAACCTTCCTGACGCCCATCGCCATCCTTCTTTCCTGGCATTCGGTCCAGAAAAACGTCAAGAGCTTCTTCGCGCTTCTGCTGCTGCTGGAGTTCGGACTCGTCGGCGTCTTCTCCGCGCTCGATCTTCTTGTTTACTACGGATTCTGGGAGCTCACGCTCGTCCCGATGTATCTTTTCATAGGCAGTTGGGGAGGGGAACGCCGCATCTACGCCGCGCTGAAGTTCTTCATCTACACCTTCGCAGGCTCCATCCTGATGCTGGCCGCCATCATCTTTCTCGCCAATCGCGCCGGAACTACCAACTACTCCACCGTGCTCGATATGATCGCGAACGGTAAACTCGCGCTCAGTTCCACCGAAGAGCTCACGCTCTTCCTCGCGTTCTTTCTTGCCTTCGCCATCAAACTGGCCCTCTTCCCACTTCACACTTGGCTGCCCGATTCCTATAACGCTGCGCCCGCAGCCGCCGCTATAATGCTGGCCGCGGTCATGGCCAAGATGGGCACTTACAGCATCCTGCGCTTCTGCCTTCCGTTCTTCCCCTCCGCGTCGCGCCGCTGCGCCCCGTGGATCGTCATTCTCGCCATTATCACCATAATTTATGGGGCGTTGGTGGCCCTGGTTCAACCCAATATCAAGCGATTGGTTGCCTACTCTTCCATGAGCCACATCGGTTTTGTGGTCCTGGGCATTTTTTCGTTCACGCAATTGGGGCTTGATGGCGCGGTTTACCAAATGTTGAGCCACGGGGTCACCACCGGCGCACTCTTTCTTCTGATCGGCTTCCTGGAACAACGCCGCGGCACCACGCAGATAGCCGACTATGGGGGTTTGGCCGCAGTCGCGCCGTGGTTCTCGACGGCCTTCCTCATCGCAACCCTCGCCAGTATCGGGCTGCCCATTCTGAACAACTTCGTGGGCGAATTTCTCGTGCTCCAGGGCACCGCGCAAGCCTACTTCCCCTGGGCTGCCTGGGCCGCGCTCGGCATCATTCTCTCCGCCTGCTACATGCTTTGGATGTACCAGCGCGTCTTCTACGGCGAAGCTCGCGAACTGATCCCGGATCTGAACCTTCGCGAATGGGCGTGCATCCTCCCGCTTGTCGCGATGATGTTCTGGATGGGCATTTACACCCAGACCTTCCTCCCCGCGATCTCCACCACGAACACTCAGATTCTGGATCAGAGCCGCAACAACGTCCCTCTCCGCGTGCGGACGGAACAGGCTGTTCCTCATGAGGTCGCCAGTGTCCGCTGAACTTTTTCCCGCAGGGGCCATGCCACCCGCGGCCGATCTGGTCCGTATTTTGCCGGAACTGATTCTTTCCACCGCCGGCACGGTCCTGATGGTACTCGTCCCCGTAATCAAGGGCCGGTTTCCCAGTCTGTTCGGCAACTTCTCCATCGCGGCCATGCTGGCGGCTTTGACCGCCGCAATCTACGCCTTCACCATGCCCGGTCCGGCGTTCGGAAACTTGCTCATCATCGATGGTTTCGCAACCTTTTTCCGCGTTCTGGTACTGGCGGTCGGCGTTGTCAGCGTGCTTTCGTCCTACCGCTTCCTGCATCGCGATGGCGTAGAGGCCGGTGAGTATCACGCCTTGCTTCTGTTCTCCCTTGCGGGACAGTGCCTCATGGTCTCGGCGAACTCACTCATCATGATCTTCATCGGCCTTGAGATCTCGTCGATCGCCACCTACATCCTCTGTGGCTACCTTCGGGATGACCGCCGCGCCAACGAGTCCGCCCTCAAATATTTTCTGCTTGGTTCGTTCGCCACGGCATTCTTTCTCTACGGTGTAGCCATCGTCTACGGAGCCACCGGCTCAACCGATCTTTCAAGCATCCGCCAGTCCCTCACGTCCGCCGCTCCGCCCTCCGCCGCCATGGTCGGCGTCGCGATGGCGCTGCTCTTCGTCGGTCTGGCGTTTAAGATTTCCGGCGCGCCGTTCCAGATCTGGGCGCCCGATGTTTACCAGGGTGCGCCCACGCCTGTTACAGCCTTCATGTCCGCCGCCCCCAAAGCCGCCGCCTTTGCCATCTTTCTCCGGATCTTCATGACGGGCTTTGAAAGCCACGGTCGCGGATGGGAGCCCATGGTGTGGCTTTCCGCCCTCCTCTCCATGACCATTGGCAACTTCGCCGCGCTGCTGCAGAACAACATCAAGCGCATGATGGCTTACAGTTCCATCGCGCATGCCGGTTACGTGCTGGTGGCTCTTGCCGCACGCTCTGAAATCGGAACTGCCGCGGCGATGTTTTACCTTGCGGCTTATGCCTGCATGAACCTGGGCGTCTTCGCCGTGGTGGTTCATCTTTCCGGTAAAGGGGAGCACCACCTGTCCATTGACGATTTCGCCGGGCTCGGACAGCGTCAACCCGTCACCGCCGCTCTGTTATCCGTGCTGCTGCTTTCGCTCATCGGTGTCCCGCTCACCGGCGGGTTCTTCGGCAAGTTCTATATCTTCAAAGCCGCCCTGCAATCGAACCTGATCTGGCTTACCGTGCTCGGGCTCTTGAACAGCGCCGTTGCGGCGTACTACTACCTTCGGATCATGGTGATGATGTACATGCAGGAACCGGGCGATGTGACGCGCGATATGGAACCACTTCCTTTTACGCTGCAAGCCGCACTGGTTCTCCCCGTCATTGGAACATTCGTCCTGGGCATCTTCCCTGGCGCGCTGATCCGGTTCGCGAACCAATCCGCTCTGTTGATGCATTAGTTAGGCCTACGGATTGCTCGAAGGTCGGAGTGACCCGTTCAGCCCTGATTCTATTCCTTTCCGTGACCACGCTTGCGGCCCAGATTACGTTCGAACCAAACCTGGGGCAAGCGGCGCGGGAAACCAAGTTTGTCGCTCGCACCGGCAATCTCCGCTTGGACCTTGCTTCCGCATCGTCCCGGCTGGCACTGCGCAATGCGCGGGGCTCCGCCCATCTCAGTTTGAGCCTGGCCCACGCGAATCCCGCCGCGAAGTGGGAGCGGCTGGAGCCCCTGGCCATGCGCGCCAATTACTTCCGCGGCGCAAGCGCGTCAACTTGGATCACAGATGTTCCAACGTTCGCCCGCGTGCGCGAACATGCCGTCTATCCGGGGATCGATCTCATCTATTACGGCGGACAGAACAGTCTCGAATACGATTTCGTTGTTACCCCGGGAGCGGACCCCCACGCCATCCGCATTCGCTACGCCGGTGCGGATACCGCACGGATTGACGCGGACGGAAATCTTATCCTGAGCACCCCGGCCGGAGAAATCGTCCAGCGCAAGCCCGTGCTCTATCAGACTTCCGGCGTCCGCCGCATGCCGGTGGACGGCAGCTTCCTTCTCTCCAAGAACGGCGAAATTTCTTTCGCGATTGGAACGTATGACCGGCGCCGCGAGTTGACCATTGATCCCACTATTTCCTTCTCCAGTTTCCTCGGTGGCACGGGTAAAGACCAGGGAAACGCGATTGCGGTCGATTCGTCCGGCAACACCTATCTTGTCGGAAGCACAACGTCGGGCAGCTCCGACAATGACGTTCTGCTCCGCAAATTCTCACCGACAGGAGCCCAGATCTACATAGCCGATATTGGCGGCTCTTCCGATGACTTTGGCAACGCCATCCAGGTCGACGGAACGGGCTCGGTATATGTCGGTGGCCGCACCTCCTCATCGGATTTCCCGCTCACGAACGCATTTCAACCGAAGCGTGCCGGGGGAGCGGATGCATTTCTCCTTCGCGTGAATCCGGCCGGCAACAGCCTGATTTTCTCTACCTACGTGGGCGGATCAGGGGACGACTTCTGCGCGGCGCTCGCCATTGACCGCCAGGGCGCGGTTTATGCGACAGGCACCACCTCGGCTGACTTTCCGCCCAGCCTGGGCTCTTTCCAAACCACGAACCGGGGCGGTCTGGACGCCTTCGTCATCAAGCTCGATGCACAAGGTAACGGGGTCTATTCCACGCTCCTCGGCGGCGGTTCGGATGACGAGGGCCGCGGCATCGCGGTCGACGGGAACGGCAATGCTTACGTTACCGGGACAACCCTTTCCGACAGCTTCCCCCAGTTCAACACCGTCTACCAGAATTCGCGCCATGGCGGCGTGGACGCTTTCGTCACTGAAGTAAACCCCTCAGGCAATAACTTGGTCTACTCTACTTTCCTTGGCGGTCTGCTGAGCGATACCGGCTATGCCATCGCAGTCGATTCTTCTAACTTCGTCTACGTGGCCGGCAAAACCGCATCGAGGGACTTCCCCACTACCAGCACGTCTTATCAGAAGGACTACGCGGGTGGCGATAACGACATCTTTGTCGCGAAGTTCCTGCCTGGCAAAGCCGACGTCGTTTACGTCACTTACATCGGCTCGCGCGGAAGCGATCAAGGCTTCGGCCTCGCAGTCGATTCCGGCGGCAACGCTTACATCACCGGGGACACCGATTCCGATGCCTTCCCCATCACCTCAGACGCGACCCAGATCCGCCGCAACGGCAACAAAGACGCAATTGTCGCCAAACTGAACGCGCAAGGCACCGCTCTCTTGTTCGCTACCTATCTGGGAGGGACCAACGATGATTCGGGCAGTGCCATCGCGCTCGACTCCGGCGGCAACGCCTACGTAACCGGAAGCACTTCCTCGAACGATTTTCCGGTTCTGCAAGGTGCGTTCCAGCCGCAGTTCGGCGGTGGCGGCACGGACGCTTTCTTCGCGAAGTATCAATTCGCCACCGTGACCGGACCGCCCACCATTTCAAGCGGCGGCGTCGTGAATGGGGCCAGCTTCGGCTCTGGGCCCGTCGCCCCGGGCTCTGTGATCTCCATCTTCGGAACCAACTTCATCGCTTCGGCCGTGGGCGCTCCCAGTGTCCCGCTGCCAACCAACCTGGGAGGCGTTTCCGTGTTAGTCAACGGCGTTCCCGTCCCGCTATTTTACGTCGGCCCCACGCAGATCAACGCGCAAGTTCCATCCGGAACCGTACCGGGCTCCGCCACACTGCAGGTGAATGCGCCGAATGGAACAACGTCACAGGTGACGTTCCCCGTCGGTCTGACCGCCCCCTATCTCGTTGCTGCCGGGGGCCGCGCCGTGATAACCGACGCCGCGGGCGGGCTCATCACTCCGTCCAATCCGGCGAAAGTGGGAAGCATTGTGGTGGCTTATTTCACGGGCATCGGCCCGGTGAATGCTCCCGTAACGGACGGCGCGGGCTCCCCGGCCGCCACCTCAACGCTCCCGAACTTCGCCACCATCGGCGGCGTTTCCGCTCCGGTGGCCTATCTTGGTCTCTCGCCGCAAGGCGTCGGCTTGGGGCAGGCCAATCTCCGCGTCCCATCACTGGCAACGGGGGATTATCCGGTTGTCCTCAACATTGGCAACGTGGCCAGCAACTCCGCTCTCGTCGCGGTCAGCCAGTAGCTATGATGAAGAGCGGCAGGGCCCATAGCTCAACGGTCAGAGCAGAGCACTCATAATGCTTTGGTTCCAGGTTCGAATCCTGGTGGGCCCACCAACACCACCGCAATTGCTGCCAAAATGAAAAGCTTTTTTGTTAATGGCTCCGCGCAATATAGTGAGAGTACCGCTCCGCATGCGCTTGTTACTTATCTTTACGGGCTGTTTGTTGATGCTTTACGGAGCTTCCGAAGCGGTCCACTATGTGGACATCGCGCAATCCGCCGGGCTCACCGTGCCCAATGTGTACGGCGGCGTAGACAAGAAAGACTTTATTATCGAAAGCACTGGCAACGGCGTAGCGATCTTCGACTTCGACCGGGACGGACACAACGACATTTTCATTGCAAGCGGCACAACTGTTGATCGCAAGAAGGATCCGCCGCCACAGCTCTATCGTAACGATGGACATGGACACTTCACGGATGTTTCAAACCAAGCCGGTTTCAAGGGGGAAGGTTGGGCTCAAGGCGTGTGCGCGGGCGATTACGACAACGATGGCAATACCGATTTGTTCGTCACATATTACGGACACAACCGGCTGTACCGTAACACGGGAAAGGGTCAGTTTGAAGACGTTACGGCGCAAGTGAAATTGCCTGTAACGGGTACCCGCTACGGGTCCGGATGCAGCTTCTTCGATTACGACCGCGACGGGCGCCTCGACCTGATCGTTTCAAACTATGTGGAGTTGGATCTGGCCCGCGCGCCCAAACCTGGACAGGCGGACCAGTGCATCTGGAAGGGCTTGGCCGTGCTATGCGGCCCGCACGGGTTGCCGCTCACCAGCAACACTCTTTTCCATAGCAATGTGGACGGGACATTCACCGACGTTTCGGAAAAGGCCGGTATTCTAGCGCCCGGCGGACGCTACGGTCTTTCCATCGCCACGGCGGACTTCGACAACGACGGGTGGCCGGACATCTACATCGCATGCGACCAGACGCCCAGCTTGCTCTTTCATAACAAGCACGATGGAACGTTCGAAGAACAGGGAGCCGCGGCGGGCGTAGCTTACAACTTTGAAGGCCGCCTACAGGCGGGAATGGGCGTCGCTGTCGCGGATTACGACGGTAACGGCTTTCTGGACATTGCGAAGACAAACTTCTCGGGAGACCTGACTTCGCTTTACAACAACGAGGACGGTAAATTCTTCTCCGACGTTTCCATGCAAGCCGGTCTGGCCGCACGCCAATTTCTGGGTTGGGGCGTGGCTTTCATCGACAGTGACGAGGATGGATGGAAGGACCTGGTGATTGCGAATGGCCACATATATCCCGAGGTGGATCACTCGCCCGTTGGGGATCAGTATTTACAACCCACTCTGTTCTATCGCAACCTTGGTTCCGGCCGCTTTCAGGATTTGACCTCAGAAGCGGGGCCTGCGTTTCGTGCGTTGCGGCCCGCTAGAGGACTCGCCGTGGGTGATGTCGATGGAGATGGGCGGCAGGAGATTGTCATCGTAAACATGAATCGGCAGCCGAGCCTTCTGAAGAACACGGGTTCACGGCAGCATTCGCTCGTTGTGGAGGTGGCAGGAACAAAATCGAACCGCAGCGGCATCGGAGCAAGAATTAGCGTGGACGCCGGCAAGCGCAGACGCATCGACGAGATCATGAGTGGAGGCAGTTATTACTCGCAGAACGAACTTGCCGCTTATTTCGGGTTGGGCCCCATCAAAGAAGTCGATCGGATCGAGATTCGCTGGCCAAGCGGACTGGTGCAATTGTGGCCGAATCCAGGGGTGAACCGGCGTGTCCGGGCAGTAGAAGGTGAGAAAGAATTGCGCGTGCTGAAAACGTGGTGATGATAAACGTGGTGACGATCGCTTCGTTTGTTCGTCGAAAGGCGCTGAAGAACGGGATTATAATGAATCCAGCGGTTTTTGTGGGCAACAGGAGCCCGCGGCACCGCCCCGCTATCAACAGAGCAGGAACGCAGTAAGATATTCATGTTTAACCGGCAAATGATGAAGGCAATACTTGTTCTGGTAGCGGGGTCGCTTCTTCTGCCTGCGGCCGCGATTCCCGTGGCTCCGCTCGGAACTTATAAGCCGATGGAACGCAAGTTTTGGGCGTTTCAGGCGCGTAAGGATGTGACGGCGCCGGTTTTGAGCGATGCCGCGGATAAGCGATGGGTGAAAACGCCGATCGATGCGTTCATTCTCGATAATCTAAAGAAATCCGGGTTACAGCCCGCGCCCCAGGCCGGCCGCCTGACTCTGATTCGTAGAATCACATACGATTTGCATGGCGTTCCTCCTACTCCGGAAGAGGTGGATGCGTTCGTCAAAGATAAAAGTCCGAACGCCTGGGCGAAGGTGGTCGACCGCCTTTTGGCTTCCCCGAGGTACGGCGAACAGTGGGGCCGCCATTGGCTGGATGTGGTCCGGTTTGCCGAGTCGGACGGGTATGAGTACGATACGCACCGCCCCGACGCTTACCGCTACCGCGACTATGTGGTGCGTAGCTTCAACACCGATAAGCCCTACGATGAGTTCGTGAAGGAGCAGTTAGCGGGCGACGAGATGGATCCGGCCAACGAGGAGTATCTGATTGCCAGCGGATTCAATCGAATGGGCCCGCTACGCAAGAATGTGGGCAATCAGAAGGTAGCGGGATCCCGCAACGAGGTTTTGGTTGAAATGACCAACATCGTGGGTGCGGCGTATCTGGGAGTTACCGTCGGATGCGCGCGCTGTCACGATCACAAGTTCGATCCGTTCCGCCAGTCGGATTACTACCGGATGATGGGGTACTTTGCGCAGACGCAGCCGCACGACCTGATTCAGGCCTCGAAGGACGAGCAGGAGGCCTGGAAGACGAAGGCCGCGCCGGTCCAGAAACAGATCGCGGATCTGCAGACGAAGATGCAGAAGGCGCCCGAGAGCGAGAAGAATGGGATCGCCATGCAGCTGGACGATCTGGAAGACAAGCTTCCGGCTCCGTTGCCTTCTGTTTACACGGTGTCCGACGACCAGAAGAATGCCACTCCGATAGAGGTGCTGTTCCATGGCGATTATCTGCAGCCGACCGCAAAGGTGGGCGCGCGGCCTTTGGGCATTCTACTGCCGGAAGGAGTTCCGGAAAAGGCGGTGGATCTTCCGAAGCCGAGGTTGGAGTTGGCAAGCTGGGTTGCGGATCCGTCCAATCCTTTGACAGCGCGGGTGATGGTGAACCGGGTTTGGGAGTATCACTTCGGCCGTGGAATTGTATCCACGCCGAACGACTTCGGGCGAATGGGCGGGCGGCCATCGAATCCTGAACTGTTGGATTATCTCGCGAATCAGTATGTGGCGAATGGATGGCATATGAAGCCGCTGCACCGGATGATTCTGCTGTCGAGCGCTTACCGGCAAGCCAGCGAATCGCCGCTTGAGAAGATTGCGCTGGAGAAAGATCCTGAGAACGCGCTGGTGTGGAAGTTCGCCCGGCGGCGGCTTGAGGCTGAAGAGATTCGCGACTCGATGCTTGCGATTTCGGGGCGTTTGAATCCGAAGTCCGGCGGCCCCAGCGTGATGGTGCCCATCGATCAGGATCTGGTGAAAATGCTGAAGCGGCCGCAGTACTGGGTTACGACTCGTGACAAATCGGAATATGACCGCCGCAGCTTGTACATGATTTACAAACGCAATCTGCAGCTTCCGTTTATGGGCGTGTTCGATGCGCCGGATTCACTTTTGTCCTGTCCGCGGCGGGAGCAGGCAACCCATGCGCCGCAAGCGCTGGAGATGATGAATGGCGCGACATCGAATTCTCTGGCTGAGAAGTTTGCGGAACGGTTGAAGAATGAAGCGAAGAGCAACGCGGCGCGCGTAGACCGGGCTTGGCGGCTGGCAGTGGGGAGGCCTCCTACCCCAAAGGAAAAGTCGCTGGCGCTGCAGTTTGTTTCCGCTGATCCGGGCGATCCGGCAGTGCTGAAGGAACTTGCGCTGGACATTTTCAACTTGAACGCTTTCCTCTACGTGAATTGACATGCCTGAACATATTCGATACGCCAGGAATCGCCGCGACTTTCTGACCGATTGCTTCTGCGGGATGGGTTCGCTCGCATTTGCGTCGATGCTGGCGCAAGACTATGCGCGCGCCGCGATGAATATAAATCCGATGGCGCCGAAACCGCCGCATGACCCGTCTCATGCACCGGCAAAGTCGGTCATTTTCCTGTTCATGGCGGGTGGGCCATCGCACCTGGAAACGTTCGATCCGAAGCCGCTGCTGAATCAACTTGACGGGCAGAAGAGACCGGCCGGGTTTGGGGATGTTCAATATCAGAACGTGAATCAGAATTCGCGCATTCTGGGCACAAAACGCACCTTCAAGAAATATGGAAAATCGGGGATTGAGATTTCCGATTTGTTCCCGCATCAGGCGGAAGTGGCCGATGATCTGTGCGTGATTCGTTCCATGCACGGGGACATGGTGGTGCATTCGGCGGCGCAATATCAGATGATGACGGGCCGCATTATTCCCGGTTTTCCCGCGATGGGCAGTTGGGTGGTGTACGGTTTGGGCTCTGAGGCGCAGTCGCTCCCGGGTTACGTGGTGATGCCGGATTCGCATGGGGCGCAGGAGGCGGGAGTCCCGATGTATACAAACGGATTTCTGCCGAGCGTGTATCAGCCGACCATGTTCCGGCCCGGCAATAAGCCCGTGTTGAATCTGGATCTCCCGAAAGGCGTGTCGCTGACGCAGCGGAAGAGGACGCTCGATCTGCTCCATAAGCTGAACGAGACGAATCACGGAGAGGATCCGGAGTTCTCCGCCAGGATGTCGGCCTACGACACGGCGTTTAAGATGCAGACCGAGGCGCCGGAAGTATTCGATCTGAGCAAGGAGCCGAAAGAGACGTTGGACCTCTACGGGGTCGGCGACCCGAAGACGGATGATTATGGCCGCCGCTGCTTGCTGGCGCGGCGGATGGTGGAGAAAGGAGTCCGCTTCATCACGGTCGTGTCCGGTGGTGGGGGTGCGGACTCCGAATGGGACGCCCATAACGATATCGAAGACAATCACCTGAGGATGGCAAGCTGGACCGACAAGCCGGTGGCGGCTCTTATCAAAGATCTGAAGCGGCGCGGGCTGCTGGATTCGACAATCGTCCTGTGGGGCGGGGAGTTCGGGCGGTCGCCTGAATCGGAACGCAGCAAAGGCCGCGATCATCACAATACCGGGTTCTCGATGTGGGTAGCGGGTGGCGGATTCAAGGGCGGAACGGTTTACGGCGCAACCGATGCGATTGGTTTGAAGGCTATCGAAAATCCGGTTCACTTCCGCGATCTTCACACCACCATGCTGCATCAGCTCGGCTTGAATCAGGATGCGTTGAGTTACATGCACCTTGGCCGGAAAGAAAGGCTGACCGAAGTGCGCGGCGAAATCGTTAAGGACATCATCGTTTAGGGATTGCTGTATCGCGGACGAACCATAAGCCGCACTTTGCCGCGACACACTCCCGTAGTAGTTTGACAATCACGCATCCCACTATTTACACTCATGGTTGAGTAGGCTTGTGGCGCCGTGAGGATGAAACAGACCACCGGGTATCAGCTTGACCGAATTGCCCCTCTAGGAGGTGCGCCTTCTCGAGTAGTCTCGTAGCGGCCATCCGGCCGGGCGCACTTCTCTCTTCCCTCCGTGCTGTTTGCACCAGGATCCCTCACGGTCTGTTTTCGCTTCTCTTCCCTGACGATTGCCGCATTTGCAACCGTGCGTTAACCGGCTGGACACGAATTCCGGTATGCCGGGAATGTTTAGCGGGATTAAAGCCGTTCTCCGCCGACTATTTTTGCTCGTCCTGCCGCACCCCGTTTCATAATGAGTTCCCGCTCGACGAGAACGGGCAGTGCGCGCTCTGCCGCCAGGGCCTGCGCGGTTTCGATGCGGCATATTGTTACGGCGAGTATGACGGCGCGCTGCGCGAAATGGTCCACCTGTTCAAGTACCGTCGCATGAAGCCATTGGGGCGGCGGCTGGCGCGGCTTATGCCCGCCGCTCTACCGCTTGACCAAGCCTTCGACGCGGTGGTTCCGGTGCCGCTGCATTGGCGCCGCGCGTGGACCCGCGGGTTCAATCAAGCTGAAGTTCTTGCCAACCATGTGGCGCGAAAACGCGGATGGAAACTGAAAAGGGCGTTGCGCAGACGCCCTTCACGCAACCGCCAGGCCAGCCTCTCCAACCACGAACGCCGTCTGAATGTAGAGCGGGCGTTCTTTGCAAAAGGTTCTCTTACCGGAATGAAAGTTCTGCTGGTAGATGATGTGATGACCACAGGAGCTACCGCGCGCGCCTGTGCCCTTGCTTTGAAACGGGCGGGAGCCAGCAGCGTTACGCTCTTGACTTTGGCGCGTGTCGACCGGCGTCTGGCAGCGCCTTCAGCCCAAAATATTTCCAGGAGCAACGACTGAATGGTTTCCTCCACCAGATTGCAAAAGCCGGTTTTAGTCTTAAATGCCAGCTATGAGCCCATCAACGTCTGCGCGGCGCGAAGGGCGCTCGTGCTGGTGTTGAAGGGAGTTGCGTCAGCGGAAGAGATCAGTCCGCATTCGGTCCATTCCGCGCGAAGGGCCGTGCGGGTGCCCTCCGTGATCCGTCTCCTTGAATACCGGCGCATTCCGCATCAGACCCGGGCTCTTTCCCGCAAAAACATCCTGATGCGCGACCGCTACACGTGCCAGTACTGTCACAAAACGCTGCCCTCGGCTGAGATGACCCTCGACCATGTCGTGCCGCGCTCCCGCGCAGGTGAAACGGCATGGGAAAACCTGGTTGCGTGCTGTCATCAATGCAACAACCGGAAGGGCTGCCGGACTCCCGAAGAAGCGGGCATGAAGCTGAGCCGCCCGCCGCGTCCCTTTAGCCTTCACACCAGCCGCCATCTGATGCGGTTGCTGGGCAAGAGCGATGAGCAGTGGCGCAAATATCTCTTTTATTAGTACAGAGTTTTACTAGTCCGGAGTCCGCATATCCCGCCCGGTCATCTCCCGCGGTTGCTCCACGCCCAAAACGCCCAGAATGGTAGGGGCAATATCCTGCAGCGCACCGGTTGCTCTCAGCTTGAACTGAGAATCATCCACGAGTAAGAAAGGCACGGGGTTCGTCGTGTGATAAGTGTGCGGGCCGCCGGTAGCAGGATCGATCATCGTCTCGGCATTGCCATGGTCCGCCGTGATGATCCACGAAAAGTTCTTTTGACGTAGCGCCTGATAGACACCGGCAAGGCAGGCATCCACAGTTTCCACTGCCTTCACGGTGGGCTCCATCCGGCCGGAATGCCCCACCATGTCAGCATTCGCAAAGTTCATCACAATCACATCGAACGCGTCGGAATTGATGTGTTTCGCCGTGAGTTCCATGATTCCTTGCGCGCTCATCTCAGGCTTCAGATCGTAAGTCGCCACCTTCGGGGACGCCACCATTTGCCGCTCCTCTCCACCGTAAGGCTTCTCCACGCCGCCATTGAAGAAATACGTTACATGCGCGTACTTCTCAGTTTCGGCAACGCGCAGATTGGTCCACTGCATTTGCGCGAATACATTCGCAAGAATATTGTCCGGGTGCTCCTTCGGCAGAACGAATGGCACGGTAAACGCTTTGTCGTACTGTGTCATTGTCACGTAGTTCAGGCCTTTCGGCGCTTGGGGCCACCTAGTCAATGCTTCAGTCATTTCGCGGGCGCGGTCCGCGCGATAGTTGAAGAAGATCACAGAGTCTTCATCCCGAATCAGACCCACCGGCTCCTGCCGCTCATCCACTATGGTGACCGGCTCGACGAACTCATCCGTCACGCCATTTTCATAGGACCGCTTGATCGCTGCGACCGGGTCCGTGGCTTTCATTCCGGAGCCCTTCACCATGGCGTCAAACGCGCGCTCGATGCGGTCCCACCGCTTGTCGCGGTCCATCGCGTAGTAACGTCCCGAAAGAGAAGCAATCTTCCCCGCCCCAATCTCCGTGATCTGCCGCCCCAGTTGCTCCAGGAAGCCCGCCCCGGTGTTCGGGCCCGTGTCGCGGCCGTCCATAAAACAGTGGACGAAGGTTTTCGTTACGCCCTCCTGCCTGGCCATCTTCAACAGTGCGTAAAGGTGCGCGATCCCGCTGTGCACGCCGCCCGAGCTCACCAGGCCCAGCAGATGCAGGTGGCGGGTTCGCGCGTGCTGCATGCAGTTCACCAACTCCGGATTTCTGAAGAAACTGCCATCCTGAATCATCAGGTCAATGCGGGTGACATCCATGTGAACCACGCGGCCCGCGCCAATGTTCAAGTGCCCCACCTCGCTATTGCCCATCTGCCCTTCCGGCAGGCCCACAGCTTTGCCCGAAGTGTGAATCAGTGTGTTGGGAAAATCGCGGAGCAAAGCATCGTATGTTGGCTTACGCGCTTGGGCAATAGCATTGCCCGTGGTTTCAGCGCGGTAGCCCCACCCATCCAGAATGGTAAGAACCAGCGGCTTGGGCCGCTGTCTGCTCATTGCCTCCTCATTGGCGAAACGCTTTCCGGCCTGGGAATCTGGCCGAATCGCCCAGCTTCTCTTCAATCCGCAGCAGTTGATTGTACTTCGCGATGCGATCGGTCCGGCTTGCTGAGCCGGTCTTGATCTGCCCGGCGCCGGTTGCCACGGCGAGATCCGCAATAAACGGGTCTTCCGTTTCACCCGAGCGATGCGAAATCACCGCCGTGTATCCAGCCTTGGCCGCCATGTCCATGGCTTCCAAAGTCTCAGTCAGCGTCCCGATCTGGTTCACCTTCACCAAGATGGAGTTGGCCACGCCCGCTTCGATACCGCGCGCGAGCCGTTGGCTATTGGTAACGAACAGATCGTCACCCACCAGCTGAGTACTGGATCCCAGAGCCTCGGTCAGCATCTTCCAACCGTTCCAATCGTCTTCAGCCATGCCATCCTCTATCGAAAGAATGGCCGGACACCGGCGTTTCCAGTTCACCCAAAAATCGACCATCTGCTCAGAGCTACGCACGCTCTTGTCAGACTTCTTGAAGATGTATTTACCGCCCGAGAAGAACTCCGAAGACGCCGGATCAAGCGCAATTCCCACCTGAGTACCCACGCTGTAACCCGCTTGCACGATGGCTTCCTGGACCAGTTCCAGCGCTTCCTCGTTCGACTTCAGATTCGGCGCGAAGCCGCCTTCATCGCCGACCGAGGTGGAGTAGTTTTTCTTGTGCAGAACCTTTTTCAATGTATGGAAAATCTCGACGCCCATTCGGAGGGATTCGGAGAACCGGTCCGCGCCAAATGGGACAATCATGAATTCCTGAAGATCGACGGAATTATCCGCATGGGCTCCGCCGTTGATGATGTTCATCATCGGCACGGGCAGCAGGCACGCCGCAACGCCGCCCAGATAGCGGTAAAGCGGGGTGCGCTGGCTGGCCGAAGCCGCGCGTGCGGTAGCCATCGAGACCGCGAGGATGGCATTTGCGCCCAGGCGGGCTTTGTTCGCCGTCCCGTCCAGCGCGATCATCAGGTGATCGATCTTCGCCTGGAGCGTGGCATCATGCCCCACCACAGTCTTCGCGATTTCACCATTGATATTCGCAACAGCTTTGCGGCATCCTTTGCCCAGGTAACGGGCGGAATCGCCGTCGCGTAGTTCCACTGCTTCATGCTCGCCGGTGGAGGCGCCGGAAGGAACGGCCGCCCGGCCCATGTTGCCGTCGGAAAGAAACACTTCCGCTTCCACCGTGGGATTGCCACGCGAATCCAGTATTTCGGTGCCGGTTACTCGAACGATTGTCGACAAAGATAAATCCTTATAATCAGGCTGATTTGGATCAAAAGCTTGGCTGGCGCTCAGCCCCTTACGGGAAAGTGATCCGCTTCCTGAGGCCGCCTTTCTAACCGCACGTGTTCAGCTGCGACATCAGATCCGAGGTAATCGGCCAACCAGATCCGCTTGGTGGCCGGGTAGATCGCACCGATTGGCAGCGCCGACAGCGCGCCGATAACTCCGCTCAACGCCGCTCCGGTTGCAAACGAGATCGCCACATTCCCCGCGATATAACCGGAAATCACGTTGCGGGCTTCCGCAGCATTTTGCCACGCTTTCATCCGATGCCCCTTCGGCGCAAACGCGACCGTCGTTTTCCGCTCCATTACAGAGCTTCCTTTATAGCACTTTGGGCTGCTTCCGCCATAAGCCGTTTATTATCGCGGCGGCAATTGGGGATACGGCGTGATCTGCTTCCGATCCAATACGTGGTCCACATGGTGGCGCATGTGGACAATGTAATCTTCAATCAAATATCCCAGCGTCACGGGCGGCGCACCGGAAATCATGCAGGCGGACACCAGCGCTTCTATAGAAACGCGTTCGATCACATCCGCCAATAGCAGGTTGTAATCCCGCCAGAAGTTGACGATCCGCAGCCATGGCAGACCGGCGTACCCGTGCAGATCCACCCAGCGATCCTGCTCGTATCCGGGGCCACTGTATTCCCCGTCGAGCGCCGCCCTTACAATGCGGTTATGGTTGTTGGCGGCCGAATCGATCAGGTGACCGAGTTCTTGTTTACGGGTCCAGCCGCCCGTGGGGCGCTTTTCGGCGGCATCGCTCTCTGAAACCAGCATCAGCGAGCGGTACTCGTCGGCCACGATTTGCGCCAGCATCGTTTGCATCATCTCCAGTGTTTCAGAGCCGGCCAGAGTTCGGGAAGAGGCTGTTTCAGCCCATGGCAGACCAGGATACGAAAATGCTCTTCGCTCATAGCGAGAGGGTGGCCAACTTCCGGGCCGTCGCTCACAGTGCGGCAATACTTCTCTGCGCCCGCGCGATCGGATTGCAAGAGTATCAGCGTTTCGCCCTGGTAATCGCGCGGTCCCCACAAATAGAAGGTGTTGTGCGCGGAAATGGCTTGGGGCAAACCAAATTTCGGGCCGAAAAAATCCACCGCTGAAGCCTCCCCGTAGTTGCCCGCATAGATCGCAGTGTTGGCGCGCTCCCTCGCAGGCAGTGAGTTGTACACTCCGGCAATCTTCGAAACCATCTCCGGCCACCCGAATTGGTCCCCGAAGTATTGCGGAAGCGGACCTGAATGCGACACTTCCGTCTTTCCGGGTGTAAAGCCGAGCTTGGCCATGTAAGGAGCTATCTGTTCCGGCGGAAGGATAGGAAGCACGAGCGGGAGTACCGGCATGATCGCGAGAATCAGCAGAACTGGCACGGCAATGCGCAGCCAACGCTGGCGGCGCTCCCAAAAAACAGCTCCCGCAGCGAATAACATGGGATAGGCTGGCGCCAGATAGTAGTCCTTCGCGTGGAGGATCATCAGCAGGGAGAGGAAGATCAGATAGGTATAGGCGAGAAAGCGCCTGCTGGATAGAATCAGCAGATAAAGACCGGGAATCCAAACAAGCGCGTTTACCGGCCCCAGCATCATCACCTGCGCCCATAAGAACTGAAGAGGTGAAAGCTCAACGTTCTTGTGGCTGCGATTCACGTTGTTGAGGAACTCCAGCGTGGGCCAGCCATGGCTCACCTGCCAGATCAGGTTGGGAAGAAACAGCGCAAGCGCAATCACTCCGGCAGCGTAGATCCCAAAGTGACGGAACATGCGCCGGTTCGGGCCGAACATTAGACCAAGCGCCAAGGCCACTAGAAAGAACGCGGTCGAATGCTTGTTTTCGAGACCCAATCCGGCGAAAACGCCTGCCCACAGGAGCAGGGCCGCGCGGCCCGTGCGCAGGGATGCCAGAATCATCAGAACACAGCCCATCCAGAAAAGCGGTTCATAGGTGTTGAGAGAGAACTGGTTATCGACCACCCAGTAGACCGGGACAACGAGAATGGACAGAGCGGCAAGCACACTTCCGTACCGCCCCGCACCCAGTTCGCGGGCGATGAGCGCGGTTACCAACACTTTCGCGGCGGCGGAAAGTCCTGTGACAAATCGCAGTGCGAGGAGCGAAGTGCCCAGCGTCGCGCTGGTGACACGCGCAATCAGCCCTACCAGTGGCGCGTGATCCACATAGCCCCAATCCAGGCGCCGCCCGCAATCCAGAATATAAAGCTCGTCGCGAAAGTACCCGTAGCGGGGCGCGGTAGCTACATGAATCCCGACGGCGATCGCACACAGCGCCAGAACCCCGGCCCACGGAAATGGCCGCCTATTTCCGATTCTCGAATCGGGGGTTGTAGAATCGGGAACGGTCATGAGAATTGTGAATTGTATCCTTATGTTCTTCTGCGTGGCGATCGCCTGCAACACCGCATTCGCCCAGCGCGGGCCATGGCCGGCCGCCAGGGCCAACCAGTGGTACGACGGCCAGCCTTGGCTGGTAGGAAGCAATTACATCCCGGCATCGGCCATCAACGAACTGGAGATGTGGCAGGCGGACACTTTCGATCCGGAGCGGATCGATCGCGAATTGGGATGGGCGGAAGGTCTGGGCATGAACACCATGCGCGTGTTCCTGCATGATCTGCTCTGGAAGCAGGATTCCCGCGGATTTCGCAAGCGCATTTCGACGTTCCTGGCCATTGCGGACAAACATCATATTAAGCCGATGTTCGTTCTGTTCGATTCCTGCTGGGATCCCTTTCCTGCGTTGGGACCGCAGCGCGCACCCCGGCCCGGCATCCACAATTCGGGCTGGGTGCAGAGCCCCGGTGAAAAGGCGCTTGAGGACAAA
>JALYXI010000053.1 GCA_030947245.1 Acidobacteriota bacterium | reverse complement strand
ATGGGAATCGGCTTGGCAGAATACTTCGCCAGCGATGGCTTCGGATCGAATGTGTCCTCATGCGATGGACCGCCGTTCATAAACAGATGCACTACGCGCTTCGCCTTGCCTGGCAGCGTCGGCCCCGCGCTCCCGGCAGTGCTCCCGGACAGCAGCGGAGCCATTGCGAGCGCGCCCATGCCCATTCCGACCCGCTCCAGCATCTCGCGCCGCGTAAACAATGCGTCCTGTAGTCTCATCCGTTACTCCACAAAAGCGAACTCGTTCGTTTCCAGCAGCACCCGCGCATACCGCTCCCACACGGTGAGCGGCCGCGGCTCCGGCCCGTGAAAATCCTTAGCGGCATTCCACTCGGCTTCCTTCGTCTTGATTACCGGTGCCCACTGGAATGTGTCGTTCTCTGTATCGGCGCGCCCGTCCACGATGAAGTCCAGCGTTTCGCCCCTTTCCACCGTGATCCCGCTCATCTTTGTTTCAGCCGACGAGCCATTCACCACCCAAGCGGCCAATTCACCCTGACGGCTGGACATAATGCGCCCATGCACTCCATCTCCGGTCGGCACCGCGGACTGGTTGTGTTTCAAAGTTCCCTCGATTGAAATCTTTCCGCTGACCGGGCTGATCCATCGCCGAACCGGCGCTTGTTGAACCGTGTCGCCCGCTTCTCCTCCACCCGCTGTGATCCGGGCCTTGCCCATGGAAGCGTCCGGAAGCATGGATGCTCCCTGCCAGGTATCGCCTGAGAAATACCGGAACCGCTGAAAATTCGGCCCGTCTCCCATTCCGTACTGCCATGTAGCGCTGGTCGGGGAGGGAGCAGCTCCGCCGGAACCCTCCTCGCCTGGCCCCCCGCTTGGACCATCGCCCCGGACCACAAACTTCAGCCCGAGCGCTACTTCATCCGGTGAAGCCTCACGGCCCAATACCACCCTGTACAGCTTGCGAATGCGCGCCGCGCCGTCAACCGCCGCCAGATCGGGACGAAGGGTCAAGTGAGCCGCTTCTTCCGCGATGAAACTGCTGTTAATCAAAAACAGCGCCTGTTGCGGAACGGTGGTGACAGAACGAATGGCCACGTGCTGATCCGGTACGGCGAAGTCGAAAGCACTCAGCATTCCTGCCAAATGGCCGCGTTCGATGAATCCGTAGGTGGTCCGCCGTGGCACAACCGGACTGGCTGTGAGTGAGAAGGGCACCCCGCCGATAGCCGGGTCCAGTTGCCCAGCCGCTTGCAGCATCGAATCCCGCAAGCTCTCAATATCCAATCTCTGGCGATTCATCCGCCACAACAGCAGATTCTCCGGGTCCACCTTACGCGCTTCGGCGTTGTCCATGCTGCTCTGCCGGTAGGCTGCGGAAAGCAGGATTTTCCGGTGCAGCCCCTTCAAGCTCCAGCCTTGCTCCATGAATTGAACCGCCAATGTATCCAGCAGTTCCGGATGCGTCGGGGGATCCCCGCGAGTGCCAAAATCGCTCGGAGTACGCACCAGCCCCTGCCCGAAATGATGCATCCACACGCGATTCACCATGACGCGGGCCGTCACCGGGTTGCGCTTGTCCGTAATGGCCTGCGCCAGCTCCAACCTGCCGCTGCCGTTGCCGAACGGTTTCGGCTCCCCATCCGAAAGTGCCGAGAGGAAATGCGCCGGAGTTTCCACACCGGGATTGTTCGCGTTCCCGCGCACAAACACATGCGCCACGGACGGGTTCGGCACATCCTCAATAGACATCGCCCGCGGTGCGCCGCCCGCATAGGCATACAGCGCGCGCATGGTGTCGTGCCGAACCGCAAATCCGCGGGTGTTGTTGCCATCGCCCTCGGTGTAAACCAGCGGAAAGTCGCTAACCGGCACATTGGTTGGCGCATCCGCGCCGCGCAAGGCGAGCCTATATGCTTCTTCCCGGGCATCCGCCCGCGGCGCGTCGCCATCGTACTTCCGGAAACGCTCCGCATACTCCTTAGCCAAAGCCGGCCGTTCCGCCACCGCCGCCGCATGCCACTCCCGGAATACGGGCTCTCCGGATTCCTTCGACGCCGCAAGATAATTTCGCCACCGCGCCAAGACATGCAGATTCTGTTGGCGGTCTTTCACCAGCTCTTCAATCTGGGTATTGCGCATCGCCGCCGAATCACTTACCGCCATCAAGTACTCGGCCACCTGCGTCCGGAAGAACGCGTTCATCACCGCTGAACGTTCGACGCGGTACTCGTGGTCAATCTTCCGGATGTGCTCCAGCCGCTTGCCATACATCTCATCCAGCGGCGTTTGGGCCGCGTTCGCCTTCGAAAGCAGAGGCAACTCCCGCGGCTCACGAATGTTCGAAAAGATCGAGTAGAACGAATAGTAGTCTTTGGTGGGAATCGGATCGTATTTATGGTCGTGGCATCGCGCGCAGGCTACCGTGAGACCGAGCATTCCGCGCGCGACCGTATCGATCCGGTCGTCTACCGTTTCGGGAAAGCTCTTCGGGAACTCGCGTCCCAAACTGATATACCCCAACGCCGCCAAATTCTTCGGATCATTGCCGGGAATGCGATCCGCCGCCAACTGTTGCGTCAAAAATTGGTCGTACGGGAGATCTTCATTCAGCGCCCGAATTACCCAATCGCGATAGGTGTACGAAAACGCCAGCCGGTCGCCTGCGCCACGCGAATCGGAGTACCGCGCCACATCCAGCCAGTAGCGGCCCCACCGCTCCCCATAGTGCGGCGAAGCCAAAAGCCGGTCCACCAGACGCTCATATGCGTCGGGACGCGGGTTTGTCACGAACGCATCCGCTTCTTCCGCCGTCGCCGGCAGGCCGGTCAGATCGATCGAAACCCGCCGGATCAGCGTTCGCCGGCCGGCTTCCGCCGAAGGATGAAGGCCTTTCTGCTCCAGCTTCGCCAGAATGAAGCGGTCCACATCGTTCCGCACCCAGCCGCCCTGCTTCACCGCGGGGGCGGGATGTGCAACCGGCTTCTGGAAACTCCAGAAATCCCGAGATTTCGCGACTGCGGAAGCTGTGGGCTTCTCGTCCTTCGGAAGCACCGCTCCGGCGCGAATCCAGTCTTCGAAACCGGCTACCACCTCAGCCGGAAGCGCCTTTCCGGGAGGCATTCTTAAATCCTTATCCTGGTATCGCAGCGCGTGGATCAGCAGGCTGCCGTCCGGATTGCCGGATTGCACAATTGCACCCGAATTCCCGCCGCGTTGAATGCCATCGGCGGAATCGAGCAGCAAACCACCCTGCGGCTTCCCGGTTGCTGCGCTATGGCACGGATAACACTTCGCTGCAAGCACAGGACGGACTTTGGTCTCAAACAAGTCGTCCGCAAGGAGCGGCGCCGCAAGCACGGCAAGCGCGAACAGGAACCGCATAGGGCTATGAACGCTATTCTATCGAACTCCGCGACGCTAAAAGTGGTCTGACTCACTGCTGGCTGGGACCTGACCAGAACCTCTGGTCTGCCTTGTACAATGCTCTTGGCGGTGTTCCGTGGCCGCTGGCTTGCTGTATCCTTAATCTTCATCTTCGGAATTGTATTCAGCCCCGGCGCCGCCATGACGTTAAGTTCCGTTTCAGTTATCGCAAACGCATTGCGCCTCCGCCGCATCTAATTTCATTGGAAGGAATATTATGAAAACCTCAAATCCTGCTTTCACCGGCACTACATATACCGTCAACGCGGTCCAATCCGGGTACGGACCCTCGATGACGGTCTCGGGCACGGCCAATAAAGCTGGAATTCTGCTGCTGTGTGTTTTGGCCACCGCGATTTATACGTGGAATCAGGCCATCGGCAGCGGCGATCTGTCGTCGGTGGGCGGCTACACTATGATCGGCGCGGTGGGCGGCTTCATCATGGCGCTGGTAACCATCTGGAAGAAGGAGTGGGCGGGCATAACCGCGCCAATCTATGCGCTGCTGGAAGGTCTGTTCCTGGGCTCCATTTCCGCCATGTTCGAGCTGCGGTTCCCGGGCATTGCCATGGAAAGCGTTGCGCTCACCTTCGGCACCTGTTTCGCCCTGCTGCTTGCTTACCGGAGCGGCCTGATCCGTCCCACTGAAAAGTTTAAGATCGGAGTCTTCGCCGCAACCGGTGGAATCGCGGTCACTTATCTTGCCAGCATGGTGCTGGGCCTGTTTCATGTCCAGATCCCCGGTATTTTCGGAGCCGGACCCATCGGCATCCTATTCAGTGTCGCGGTCGTCTGCGTCGCCGCGCTCAACCTGATCCTCGATTTCGACTTCATCGAGCAAAGCGCAGCGCGAAACGCACCCAAGTACATGGAGTGGTATGGCGCATTCGGCCTGATGGTCACCCTCGTGTGGCTCTATCTTGAAATCCTTCGCCTGTTCTCAAAGCTTCGCGACCGCCGATAGTTACCAAGTAAGTAAGAGCCACCAATGTAAGTTTGCTGACTTCGGAAGGGCACCTGCTTCTTTGCCTGCAGATGACTCAAATCGGACCGCTCTCGTTGTCCCTTGCGCTTGCCGTGGGAATGCAAGCCCAAACCGGAAAGACGCTCACGCCGGTTTATAAGAATGACGACTTCCAGATAACTGGCGTGACAGTTTCGAAGACGAACCGCATGTTCGTCAACTTCCCACGTTGGTCGGACCGGTACCTGAACGCCGTTGTCGAGGTTTCAAAAGACGGCAGTATCAAACCGTTTCCCGATGAAGAATGGAACCGCTGGAATGGCAAACCGGAAACCGCGGGTACCCATTTTGTATGCGTCCAAAGCGTAGTAGCCGATGACGCAAACATGCTATGGATCGTAGACCCCGCCGCACCCCTGTTGGGCCCTAATGTTCCCACCGGCGTTAAGGTCGTCAAGGTCGATCTGAAAACCAATCAGGTGGTCCGGACTTATACCTTCGGTCCCGATGTGGTCAAGCCTGCCAGTTACCTGAATGACATTCGCGTCGACACGCGCCGGAATACCGCGTATATGACCGACAGCGGAGTTGGCGGAATCGTCATTATGGATCTAAACAGCGGGAAGGCACATCGGGCATTGGATAACGATCCCTCGGTTCTTATCGAGAAGGGAATATCCATAAGTGTGAATGGGAAACCGGTGATCGACAACGGCAAGCCGCCGCAATTCAATTCCGATGGAATCGCCCTTTCTCCGGACGGCGCCTATCTCTATTATCAAGCCCTCACCGGTGCTACGCTCTACCGGGTGCAAACCGGCGCATTGCGCGAAGGCAAGACTCCGCAAGTGGAAACCGTAGGAAAGACTTTCCCGGTGGATGGCTTCTGGATGGACCCGAAAGGAGTCCTATACATTGGCAATATCAATGAAAGCTCGGTATACCGGATCAAACCGGGCAAGCAGCCCGAAAAGGTGACGGGCGACCCGAAATTGCAGTGGCCCGATACGTTTACGCAAGGGCCTGATGGAACGCTTTACATTACCAGCTCCCATATCAACGACATGCCCCGCTTTCATCAAGGCAAGAGCACCCGTACCGAACCTTACACCGTTTTTAAGTTCACGCCCTGAGTGTTTCGCCGGAAGTCATCGCACAAGTGTGTCGATCTGATAGGGGAGGTTCCAGGTTGCGCGCTGATAGGAGATCAGCGCCTTCTGGTAGCCGACATTCGCAGTCACCACGGT
>JALYXI010000026.1 GCA_030947245.1 Acidobacteriota bacterium | reverse complement strand
TCGTTGCTGTCCGCCGCAATTCTTCCGCTCGCAACGGCTTATAACGTCTGTGAAGGTCTGGGCTTCGAATCCGGAATCGACTGCAAGTTCCGCGAAGCGCCCATCTTTTACGGCCTCTACACGCTTCTGATTGTTTGTGGCGCGGGGGTGGTGCTTGTGCCGCGTCTGCCGCTGCTGAAGGTGATTCTGTTCTCTCAAGTTGCAAACGGGATTCTGCTTCCGTTTGTACTGATCTTTATGCTGCTGCTGATCAACCGGGCCCGGCTGATGGGCGAATACCGGAACCGCTTCTGGGGCAATCTGATTGCGGGCGGCACCAGCGTAATCATGATCGGCCTGACGATGATGCTGATTTGGAACAGCGTCGCATGAACTGGAGCGATGTGGATGCGGCGGGCACCGAACTGGACCAGGTAAGCGCGCGGTATGGGTTCCATCCGCTGCATGTGGAAGACTGCCGTTCCGATGCGCAGCGGGCCAAGGTGGAGGAAGGTGACGGATACCTATTCATCGTGCTCAAGCGGGTGGTGCTACGGGAGAACAACGAACTCACGGTGGCCGATCTCGATCTGTTTGTGGGTCCGGATTACCTGGTCACCGTTCATAAGCAGCCCGACCCCGCGCTTCAAGTCCTGCGCGAAAAGGCGGACCAGTGGCGTCCCGATGAGGGGCTCTATCGCGTGATGGACGCCACAGTGGATTTATACTATCCGCTTCTGGAGGAGCTAGAAGACCGCATCGACGCGATTGAGAGTGACGTCTTGCGGCAGCCTGCGCCGGCGGTGCTGGAGCGCATGGCCGAAATTCGCACCAGCCTGTTGGACCTCCGGCGCGTGCTTTCGAATACCCGGCAAGTGGCCTACACACTGCAGCGTGGCGACCGCGAACTGATCGGCCGCAAACTGCTGCCGTTCTTGCGGGACATCTACGATCACCTTGCGCGCGATCTGGATACCGTTGCCCGGGAGAGCGACCGCCTTCGCGGGTTGCTGGACTTGTACCAATCGAGCCTTGCGAACCAGAGCAATGAGGCCGCGCGTTTGTTGACGGTGGTGGGTACGATAGCCCTTCCCGCAGTCGTGATTTCGGCATTTTGCGGGATGAGCCTGCGCTATCCAAGTTGGATGTTATCGGATTATGCGTTCACGGGAGTGTGCGGGATTACAGTGCTGGCCACGGCGGCGGTACTCTGGATTTTGAAGCGGCGCGGCTATTTTTCTTAGTCTTTACTTGCACATCTGTTCAGGTGTCCAGCCTCTTGGAAGACGAATTGCACCGTCTACATTCGATGCGAACAATCAGATCCGCGGCTTTCTTCGTAGCTGTCTCCCGTCTCTTGAGTGCGGACTTCGAAGCCGGCAAGCGGGCATTTGAGAAGGGGGATTATGCAACCGCACGAGCGGAATGGCGGCCGCTGGCGGAACAAGGGGCTCCGTTTGCCGCATATAACCTGGGGCTGATGTGCACTAAGGGGCAGGGTGGAAGTCCGGATCCACAACAGGCTGCAAAGTGGTACCGGATCGCGGCTGAGAAAGGCGTTCCTGAAGCGCAATATAATCTGGGCGTTCTGTATAGCAATGGAACCGGGGTGCCGAAAGATTATACGCAGGCTGCGCAGTGGTTTCAGAAAGCTGCGGAAAAGGGCGATGTGAACGCCGCGAATAACCTGGGGACTCTCTACGACGCCGGCGAGGGATCGTTCCGGAACTACGCGGAAGCGGAGAAGTGGTACCGGAAAGCCGCGGAAGAAGGAAATTCCAATTCTCAATTCAATCTGGGTGTGATGTACGACATCGGCCAGGGCGTGAAGGTAGATTACCGCGAGGCTGAAAAGTGGTACTCCAAGGCGGCGGAACGGTGGAATGAAGGAGCGCTCTGCAATTTAGCGATTCTGTATTACAACGGGGAAGGCGTAGAGCGCGATTTAGTGAAGTCTCATGCCTATTATCTGCTGGCGAAAGAAGCGGGTGACCCGAGGGCTTCGAATCTGATAGAACTCACCACGGAGAAGCTATCGAAGAAACAGTTGGCGCAGGCAAGGGCAATCGCGGAGGAGTTCAAGCAGAGCCACCAGCAACAGATTCTTGCCGCCAAAAACCCGGTTCAGAAGCCGCCGTCCGCATCTTCCGCGGGGCCTGAGGTTGCGGGCGCGTACGGTCAGGTGGAAGGAGGAACGGTGACGGCCAAACCAGTCGCTTCCGGGGCTGCTCCGCCAGCGTCTGCACAAGCGGCCGGAAGCGGCGAGTCCGTATGGACCGGGGTTGAGCGGGTTGTCGCCGTGGGCGATTTGCACGGGGATTACGAGCAGTTCGCGGCCGTTCTCCGGTCGGCCGGTGTAATCGATGCACAGGGAAATTGGGCGGGCGGGCGAACGCATCTGGTGCAAACCGGCGACGTGGTGGATCAAGGGCCGGATTCGCGCCGCATCATGGATCTGCTGATCAACCTGGAGACTCAGGCGAAGGCAGCCGGAGGAATGGTGCATTGCCTGATCGGTAACCACGAAGCCATGGATGTCTACGGCGACTTGCGCTTCATCTCGCCTGCGGGTTATCAGGAATATGCCGACCCGAACTCGTCCGAGATGCTCCGGGACCGGGCGTATGAGCAATACCGGAGGGCTCGCGCCGCTTACGCCGCCGCAAAGGAGAATTCGGTCGGCCCGGAGATGACGAAGCAAGAGTGGATGCAGCAGCATCCCCCGGGCTTCTTCGAACAGCGGGAAGCATTCGCGCCGGAGGGCAAGTATGGCAAGTGGATTCGCTCTCATGACGCGGTGATCCGAATCAACGAGGTTCTCTATTCTCACGCCGGCTTAAGCGCCAAGTACGCCGCCTATACCCTGGACGAGATCAATCGCCGCATACGGGACGAACTCACGAACCCGCAAAATTTGGCGGGCGGAATGGTGACCGACCTTCAGGGGCCGCTCTGGTACCGGGGCTTCTCCGGCGCCGATGCGCCATCCGGCTTGGAATTGGATCGTATTCTGCGGAAGGAAGGCGCGGTTCGCGAAGTGGTGGGACACGTGGATGCGGGCGCCGCGATTACGCCGCGGTACGGTAACCGGGTAATCTTGATTGACGTGGGCTTGTCGCGATTGCAGGACAATACCGGTGTGCAGGCGTGTTTGATTCTGGAAGGCAACAAGATGTACGCCATGCACCGGGGCGTCCGTTTGGAGATGCCGAAGGACGAAGGACCGGACATGCTGCGCTACCTCAAACAGGCGGCAGCGCTCGACCCGGAACCATCGCCTCTTGCGAATCGTATACAACAATTGGAAGCTAAGTGAAATTACACAAACATCTGATATGCGCATTGCCGCTCCTGGCGGCCACCCTTGCCGGGCAGGAGATTGCACCGGGGACCATCGCGGGCTTCGATGCCGGGGCGCTGGACAAGACGGCCAACCCGTGTACCGACTTCTATCAGTATGCGTGCGGTACTTGGTTGAAGAATAATCCGGTGCCTCCCGACCAGGCTTCGTGGGGGCGCTTCAGCGAACTTGCGGAGCGGAACCGGACCGTGCTGAAGAACATCCTCGAGAAAGCCGCTTCAACAGATGGTTCGCGGCCGCCGATTCAAAAGCAGATCGGCGATTATTATGCATCCTGCATGGATGAAGCGGCCATCGAGCGCAAGGGTGCGGAAGTGCTGAAGCCGGAGCTGGACCGGATTCGCGCGCTGGCTTCTGTGAGCGGGCTTTCCGCTGCGATTGCCCGGTTGCACAATTTGGGTGTCGACGCATTTTTCAGCTTCGGTTCCGGGCAGGATTTCAAAGATTCCACCGCTGTGATCGCTCAGGCGGACCAAGGCGGGTTGGGCCTGCCGGAAAGGGATTACTACTTAAAGGACGATCCGAAATCGAAGGAAATTCGCCAGAAATATGTGGAGCACATGCGCAAGATGTTTGTGCTGATGGGCTCCACCCCGGACCAGGCCGCGGCGCAAGCCCGAAGCGTGATGGATTTAGAAACGGAACTGGCAAAGGGTTCACAGGACGTGGTAACACGCCGCGACCCGGCGAAGATCTATCACAAGATGACGCTGGCCGAACTGCAAAAGCTGACGCCTGATTTTGCGTGGCCTGTCTACCTGGCGGATATTCATGCGCCGAAGTTCGATGTCATCAACGTGGGGGCCCCCGAGTTTTTCGGCACATTCGAAAGGGTGTTGAAGACGGGAGACATGAATCAGATCCGAAGCTATCTGGCGTGGCACTACGTACATACCGAGGCGCCACTGCTGCCCAAGGCATTCGTGGATGAGAATTTCGACTTTTACGGCAAGGTCCTCACCGGTGCGAAGGAACAGAAGGCCCGTTGGAAGCGCTGCGTTGCCTTCACGGACAATGAACTGGGGGAGGCGCTGGGCCAAAGCTATGTCGAGCGAACTTTCGGAGCCGAAGGCAAAGAGCGCACTTTGAAAATGGTTCATGCTCTGGAGAAGTCTTTAGGCGAAGACATCAGGAAGCTGGATTGGATGACTCCGGAGACGAAAGCCAAGGCACTGGAAAAACTTCACGCGATCACGAACAAAATCGGTTATCCGGAGAAGTGGCGGGATTACTCCAGCGTGAAGATCGTGCGCGGGGATATGTTGGGCAATTCGGAACGGGCGACGCAGTTTGAGTTTCATCGGCAACTGGACAAGATCGGCAGGCCCGTCGACCGGTTGGAATGGGGCATGACGCCGCCGACCGTGAATGCATACTACGATCCGCAAATGAACAACATCAACTTCCCCGCGGGTATCCTGCAACCGCCGTTTTTCGATAAGTCCGTCGATGACGCCGTAAACTTCGGGGCTATCGGGGCGGTGATCGGGCACGAGTTGACACACGGTTTCGACGATGAGGGGCGGCAGTTCGACGCCACGGGTAACTTGCGCGACTGGTGGACGCCCAAAGACGCGGATGCATTTGAAACCCGGACCAAGTGCATTGTCGATGAGTATTCCAGCTTCACGGTGGATGGGGATCTGAAGCTGAATGGAAAACTTACGCTGGGCGAGAACACAGCCGACAACGGCGGGTTGCGGATTGCCTATGCGGCGCTCATGAACAGCCTTGCCGGCAAGATGCCGCCGCCCCGCGATGGCCTCACCGCGCAACAGCGCTTTTTCCTGGGATGGGGACAGGTATGGTGCGACAACGAAACGGATGAGTACCGGCGGCTGATCGCGCAAACCAACCCGCATTCAATCGACAAGTACCGCGTGAACGGCGTGGTTTCAAATATGCCGGAGTTTCAGCAGGCATTCGGCTGCAAGGCCGGTGATCCGATGGTCCGGGAGAAAACCTGCAAGGTCTGGTAACCGCTACTGGACAGAAGGGTAGCCGGTCAGCAGTTTGTCCACAATAGCGACGGCCTGGTCCACCTCTTCTTCTTCGATGATGTATGGGGGCAGGAAACGCAGCACAGTGCCGTGCGTGCAATTTATCAGCAGACCTTCCGCCATAGCGGCGGGGATCAGATCCGCGCAGGGCTGAGTGAGTTCCAGCCCCAGCATAAGACCTTGGCCGCGCACCTCCCGAATGGAGGCGTGGCGACCCTGAAGTTTCAGGAGTTCGCCGCGGAAATAGGATCCCACTTGGCAAATATGCGGCAAAAGTTCGTCCAGAATGTCAAAAAATTCCAGCGCGACACGGCAGGCTAGCGGTCCTCCGCCGAAGGTGGAGCCGTGCATGCCCGGCGAGATGGCCGCCGCCGCTTTCTTGTTGGCCGCAATGAATCCGAGCGGAAGGCCGCAGGCGATCGGTTTGGCCGCGACCATTACATCGGGCAAAATCACAGGCGCGAAGTTCTGATACGCGAAATAAGCGCCTGTGCGTCCAACTCCGCATTGGGTTTCATCGAAGATGAGCAGAGCGTTGTACCGGTCGCAAAGATCGCGGGCCTTCTGAAGATAGTTTCTGGAAATAGGATAAACGCCGCCCTCACCCTGGATGACCTCAATGATCAACGCGGCAGTTCTGGGACTGAAAGCAGCCTCAAGCGCGGCGCAGTCATTTTTCGAAACGAACCCAATTCCAGGTAGAAGCGGTTCAAAATCCTTCCGGTACTTCGGCTGGCCCGTGACAGAGAGCGCGCCCAGGGTCCTTCCGTGAAAGGAATCTTCGAGGGAGAGGATCTCGAACTTTCCGGGGCTGATTCCGGTTCCGTGCGACCGCGCGATCTTTAACGCGCCTTCCACTACTTCCGTGCCGGTGTTGCCAAAAAAAATGCGGTCGAGCCCGCTGGCAGCAGCGATGCGCGCCGCAAGCGGGCCTTGATACTGGTGATAGTAAAGGTTTGAGGTGTGAATCAAACGAGCGGCTTGTTCCTGAATGAGTTTCGTGATGCGGGGGTGATTGTGGCCAAGCGCGTTGACGCCGATACCGGAGATAAAATCGAGATAAGGGCGGCCGTCCAGATCAAATAGACGCGACCCTTCACCGTGCGAGAGGACCAGCGGGTAGCGCGCGTAGTTCTGAAGGAGATGCTGTTTTTCGAGATCCATCACATCGTGCGCGATGGAAGCGAGGGTTTCCATTCGCCTAGTATACGGGGCGCGCGCTAAGAAACGGCTTGCGCCCCGCAGGGAACTACACCGACTTTTTGAAGATGCCGAGCGCGTTGAATGTAGAAACGATACGGCTGACACATTGGCTGATGAGTCCCATGACGCGATCAGCCGGAAGCTCGATTCCAATCTGCACGCCGGAAGCGTAAACATCCGACACTGTGCCGAGTACCAGATCCAGCTTGGCTTTTCCAGCGGCCGGAAGCGAGATTGCGGCTTCAACTGATTGGACTGCCCCCAGAATCACCGGGAACAGCTTGAGAAGCAAAAATAGAGTTGACAAGTTTAGGGAAAGCTCCTTTCGAGTGGATCGTAGCCTTCGCGACCGTGATTTCGGGCTTCGCGGCGGGTAAGTGATTGGCCTGTCGTGGAAGATTTTGGTGTTTGACGCGTCACCGCGTGATGGAACGCACGCGGTTGGAGCGCGATTGTGCCACTTTTCATAACCTTGCGCAGTTGTTGTCACATACGGTGAGGACATGAAAGATCAATCCGGTTCGAGTGCGCGGCGGGGCATGCAGCCAGAGCTGAAATCCGGTGAGTTGCGCCGGGTGAGTGAAGTAGCGGATGGTGTCTGGGGATTACGGCTGCTGATGGTGAACGTGTACTTGATCCGCGAAGGCGAGCATTGGGTATTGGTAGATGCCGGTCTTCCCTTCACGCGCGGATTTATCCAGCGATGGGTGCGGCGAATCATGGGGCCGGACCGCCATCCGGAAGCGATCGTGCTGACTCACGGTCACTTCGATCATGTGGGCGCGCTGCCTGGATTAGCCGGTGAGTGGGATACGCCCGTTTGGGCCCATCGGCTGGAGCAGCCGTTCCTAACGGGACAGAGCCCGTATCCGGATCCCGACCCCACAGTGGGCCGGGGCGTGATGTCCTTGCTTTCGCCGCTGTACCCGAAAGGCCCGATCGATTTGGAAGGCCGGCAGCAGGTGCTTGCGGCCGATGGCAGCGTCGCGGGATTGCGCGAGTGGCAGTGGGTTGCAACGCCGGGGCATGCGCCGGGGCACGTTTCTTTCTTTCGCGAGCGCGACCGGGTTTTGATTGCCGGGGACGCTTTCAACACAACGCGGCAGGAGAGTTTGTTCAGTGTGTTGACCCAGCGATTTTGGCTTGAGGGTCCTCCGGCCTACTTCACGCCGGATTGGGCTTCGGCCGGGGAGTCGGTGGCGCGCCTGGCCAAGTTGCGGCCTCGCGTGGCTGCGGTGGGACACGGCCGCGCGCTGCACGGGGACGCTCCCGCGCGATGCCTTGAATTTCTGAACGAACACTTTGCTGAGATTGGACTGCCGCGGCGGGGCCGGTATTTACCGCAAAGCCAGAGCGCGCCAAGCATGGCCTAGGTCCGGGGGCGGACTTTCACTTTCTGACATATCCTGAATCCGCGGAGCGAATTCCGCCCTGCCGGTGCAAGTCGGCGGACAGGGCGTGGACGCCTGTGGCATCTACCCATCGGTTGAAAAAATTGAAGAGCGCGCAAACGGTGATGGCGTAGTAAATGGCTTCATCGTTATAGCCGGCCTCATAGAGCGGCTGCATGTCAACCGGCGAAATTCGCGGCGAATCGGAATTGACTTTGTCCGTGAAGCGGAGCAGCCTCTTCCCGGTCTCGCTTAATGGGGAAGATTCCAAATCACGCAGCACCGCGGCCACCAGTTCTTCTCCGTTTGGCGCGGCGCCCTCGCGTTCCAGCAGAACCGCCGCGACCGCGGCGTGAGATTCGGTTCAAAATGGGCAATGATTGCGCGAGGAAGTGCAGGCGGCAATCAGTTCCCGCATCCCGGGCGTCAAAGGCGACGGCTCGCGCATAACCTCCTGCGTAAAACGGGCCAGGTGAGCCGTGATTTCGGGCTTGAATGCGAACAGGTGCCAGATCTGCGGATACGGCGTTCCACCGGATTGCAGAATCCGGATCATGTCCGCATAGGCGCCGGGCTTCGGTCCGGCTTCTACTTCCGGGAGAAACATTGGTTCCATAGGCATGTTCATTGCATAGCGCCCGCGCTGGGTATGCACGGAATGAAATCGGGAACTATATCGAATCTTTCTTTATAAACCTGGGTCACCGTACTTTGAAAATGCGATACGGCTTCCGGCCGCACCAAGTTCACCGTACATCCTCCGAAGCCGCCGCCCGTCATCCTGGCGCCGTAGACGCCCTCGATGCTTTTTGCCGCCTGAACTAAAAAATCAATCTCTTCGCAACTGATTTCGTAATCGTGCTGCATGGAAAGATGGGATTCGTAAAAAAGCTCGCCCATGCGGGGCAGGTTCTGCTTGCGCGCCGCGGACACGAAGAGCTGCACGCGGGCATTTTCCGTGATGACGTGCCGGGCGCGCCGCAGAATCACGTTCGGCAATGGCGTCGATTCCAACTGCGGTAGTGTGGCGTCGCGAAGGGATTTCACCTCCGGGTAGCGCCGGGCGATGGCGTCGACGGCCATGGCGCACTGTTCCACGCGCTCGCGGTAAGCCGATGAGCCGAGCGTGTGTTTCACCATGGAGTTCACAGCCCAGATTTCCAGCATTCCGCGCGGGGGAAGCTCTACATACTCATGTTCCAGCGAGCGGCAATCGATGAGAACCGCCTGGCCAGGGCGTCCAAACACGGAGATGTACTGATCCATGATTCCGGAAGGAACCCCGACGAATTCGCGTTCCGCACGCTGGCAGAGCTTGGCGAGTTCCAGCGGCTCAATGGGCCGGCCGTTCAGAAGCGCGAGAGCGGTTGAAACTTCGATGGCGGCTGAGGAGCTGAGACCGGCGCCCTCCGGCACGGTGCTGCTGATAGAAAGCTGCCGCGGCCGGATATCAAAGCCGAGCTTGATGAGCTGCTGGGCGACACCGACTACGTAATCGGTCCAGGCGTGTTTCGGCTTCTCAGAAGCGAGATGCTCTGGAAGCCACACAGCCGTCTCATGGTATTCGGCGGAGTTGACCCGCAATTCACCAGGGTTCAAGGGCGGCTGAAGATCGACTTGTGTTTCGAGGTCGAGCGCAATGGGCAGAACAAAGCCGAGGTTGTAGTCCGTGTGTTCGCCGATGAGGTTGACGCGCCCGGGCGCTCGGAATATAGTCACACGCGCCTTCGGGCGAGAAGCAGCAGAATGGCGCCGAACAGCAGCATCGCGCCTCCCGCGTACAGGTTGATATTGAGCGGAGTTAGCGGGGCACGCGCCGCGGGATCGAGAATGCCGAGCGCCGTCAGAATGAGGCCGGTCAGGGCGAAGAAGTAGCCAGCGGGAATTCTAAGATCGAGCATTACCTGAACCACACGTTCAACAGTAACAGCACTACGCCCACGATTCCCGCGAGCGGACCGGGCCGTTTCCACCAGGGGAGCCCCTTCTCATCGGGCTTTTCCGTGAGGCCATACACCAACCCGTGAAGCCGTTCATCGGAGTGAGGCTTGGTCAGCAAACTGACAACGATGGTTACCAGGAAACAGGCGGTCCAGGCCCAAATGGCGATACGGAAATTCTGGGCCATCGTGGAAGGGAAATCCACAAGCGGGTAGATCCAACCCCCCTTGCCTTCGGCAGTGGTAAGGCCGTGAACCAGGGCTGCGGCGCCCGTTCCGGATAGCAGTCCGGCGAACGCGCCGTCCCCTGTGGTGCGCTTCCAGAACATACCCAGCAGAAAGGTGGCGAAAAGAGGGGCGTTCACAAAGCTGAAGACCAGCTGAAGCAGGTCCATGATGTTGTTGTAATGCTGCGCCAGGTAGGCGGCGGCGATGGAAAGCGCTGTGCCCACCAGCGTGGTGACACGGCCCACGGTGAGGTAGTGCGAATCGGCCGCGCTCTTGCGGATATAGGCCTGGTAGATGTCATACGTAAACACCGTATTGAAGGCGGTGACGTTGCCGGCCATCCCGGACATAAAAGAGGCCATCAGCGCGGTGAGACCGACGCCCAACATGCCCGAAGGATAGAACTGGGCCATTAACGAGGTGAGGACCTTGTCGTAATCCAGGCCCGTTCCCTTGGTGGGGATGGAGTAGCCGGTCGACATATTCGCAAGCGCGACCGCGGCCAGGCCCGGGAGGATGACGATGAACGGCATGATCATCTTGGGGAAGGCGGCCATGAGGGGAGTGCGGCGGGCGGCGGCCATTGAGTTCGCAGCCATGGCGCGCTGGACGACGAGGAAATCGGTACACCAGTAACCGAACGACAGCACGAAACCCAGCCCGGCAACGAGGCCGAAGATTTCGACGCCCATTGGATTCTGGTGGGCATCGCCCAGGTATTTCCAGCTATGGGTCATCACGGGGGGCAGGCGCTCTTGCAGACCGCCCCATCCGCCGGCTTTGTAAACGGCCATCGCAGCGAGCGGGGAGAAGCCGAGGACGATCAGGAAGAACTGCAGCACTTCGTTATAGATGGCGCTCGTAAGGCCGCCCAGATAGGTGTACACGAGGACGATGGACGCGGAAAGAAGGACGGACGCGGTGAAGCTCCATCCCAGGACCGCTTCGAACAGGATGCCAAGCGCATACATGGAGATGCCGGAGGAGAAGATCGTCATCACGGCGAAGGTGAGGGCGTTCAGGCCGCGCGTCTTTTCATCGAAGCGAAGGCGCAGGTACTCGGGGACGGAGCGGGCGCGGCTGCCGTAATAGAACGGCATCATAAACACGCCGATGAAGACCATAGCGGGCACGGCGCCGATCCAGTAGAAATGCGAAGTCATGATTCCGTACTTGGCGCCCGAGGCTGCCATGCCGATGACTTCCTGAGCGCCCAGATTGGCGGCAAGGAAAGCGAGGGACGTAATCCAGACAGGCAACGAGTGGCCGCTGGTCAGGAAGTCCGAGCTGGAGGAGGCACGCTTGCGAAGGCGCCAACCGATACCGATCACGAAAATGAAATAGAGGGCTAGGATTGCGTAATCGACGGGCGCCAGTTTCAACTTGGAAGGTGACTCCTTGGTGTACTGACTACTCTACGATAGTTGAGGATATTTCCGGCAATAGACAGCCGGTTACGTTAATCCAGTGCTTAGGCACAGGGTTAGGCTGAGATTCCGGTAGAGTTCACCCTTTTCTCAGCCGTCCTGTCCGGTCCGTGTATTTAGCCCGGCCGCCTGGTCGAGATGTGAGTTACGAATTGCCCGTCAACAACGGAGCTGGGTTCCCGCTGCGCCGTAGCGACTTCGGTTGCGATCTTCATTCCCTCCAAAACTATGGCTTTCGTCATCACGAAATCCAGAGTGGCCGGCGCGGTTCCGCCTCCAGGGAGCATGACGATGAAGTTGATGGTGCCCGTGCCGTCGTCGCCCACAGTGTAAGTGCCGGAAAAGCTGATGCTTGCTACCACTCTTATATTTCCGGGACCGGGTAGATTGACTCGCGCCGTTCCTTTGATATTGCCTCGGCCATCGGCGTTGTACGTCCCAATCAAGCGAGCGGTATTCGCGCCGTAAGTGCCAACGACGGCGTAATCGCCTTGGAGGCTGGCCACGCTATAAGCTGGAGATCTATTCAGATCCTGAGCCTCAGCGGCGGGTGGGCAAGAAAAAACGAAACTGCTGAGAAAGCAGCCTAAAGCAAAAACTAAACGTCTTCGGTTGTTTCGCATAGATCCTCTCGAAAGGCTTGTTTTTATCGCCTTCACAGTCATAAGCGGAATCCAGCCGGAAAACCGGAAGTGCACGGGATAGAATTTTTGACTTGAGCCGGCGCGGACAGGATAGGTGAATGGACGCTACATAATGGACGCTACATCAGGAGAGGAAATCACACGTTTGCTTCGGGCGTGGGGAGATGGCGAGGATAGTGCCCTGGACACGCTCGTTCCACTCATCCACGGCGAGTTGCACCGCTTGGCGGGACGATATATGCAGCGCGAACGTGCCGGACATACTCTGCAAACAACCGCTTTGGTGAATGAGGCGTATTTGCGCCTCGTGGATGCTCGCGATATACGCTGGCATGACCGCGTTCACTTTTTTGCGGTATCAGCCCGTATTATGCGGCGAATCTTAGTCGATTTGGCGCGAGCGAAACGCAATCAAAAACACGGCGGAAGGGAACGGCGCCTTGGCTTGGACGAGGTGGCAATCATATCTCCCGAGCGAGGCAGGGAACTGCTGGCCCTTGATGAGGCGCTGGACCGGCTTGCGGCGCTTAGCCTTCGGCAAAGCCGGGTTGTCGAACTGCGTTACTTCGGAGGCCTAAGCGAAACGGAGATTGCGGAAGTGCTGAAGATTTCCACCCGAACCGTCCGGCAGGATTGGAGCTTGGGGCGAGCGTGGCTTTATCGTGAATTGGGCCACGCAGGAGGCCGGGATGGCGCCTGAGGAATGGGCGCTAATCGGAGAAATATACCAGGCAGCGCTTGAGCGGAACGCGGCTGAACGCGCCTCGTTTCTCGCCAGGGCATGCGGCGGGAACGATCTGCTGCGGTCAGAAGTCGAGTCGCTACTGGCCGCAGAACAGGAAGCAGGCGGCTTTCTTTGCCCGGATGCAGCGGACACGGCAAGCCTGGCCCCTCCCGAGCCGCCCTTGATTGCCGGCAAAAAACTGCATCATTACGAGCTTGTGTCGCGACTCGGAACCGGAGGAATGGGCGAGGTCTATCGCGCCCTGGACACCAAGCTCAGGCGGGAGATAGCAATTAAAATTTTGCCCTCGGCATTCGCGAGGGACACCGATCGGCTACGCCGGTTTGAGCAAGAGGCGCGGGCCGCCTCAGCCCTGAACCACCCCAATATCGTGACGATCTACGAAACCGGACAAACGGAGGATGGAAGTTTTCTGGCGATGGAGCTGGTGCAGGGCGAGACCCTGCGCGGAATTATCGGGTCCCGGCCTTCGATGGAGCAGGTAATCCGAATTGGGCTGCAAGTGGCACAAGCCTTGAAGGTGGCACATGCCGCCCATATCATTCACCGGGATGTGAAACCGGAGAATCTGATGTTACGCCCTGACGGTTACGTCAAGATGCTTGACTTTGGACTGGCTCGTTCGCTCCCACCTATGGCTGGAGCAGGATCGGCGGCGGACGGCGGACCCGGCGGGGACGCGGGATCAGCTATTACCGGGCGAGGCATGGTGGTTGGAACGGCTCGCTACATGTCTCCCGAGCAAGCGCAAGTTAAGCATGTTACTGGCGCCACCGATGTATTTTCATTCGGTTTGGTGATCTATGAGCTGGCTACAGGGCAACATCCGTTTCGAGCTGAGACAGAGTTCGGCACGCTCAACGCGATGCTTTCCCAGGCAGCGCTTCCGCCATCACGAATCAATCCAGCACTTCCGCCGGCTTTGGAACGCCTGATTCTTCAGATGCTCGAAAAAAAACCAGAGGACCGGCCTTCGGCGGCGGCCGTAGAGTCCGCTCTTGCTGAGATTGCCGCAAGCGGTCCGGCCGGAACTAAAGAGGGTTTGTTCCGGAGTGGGAAGCGTAGCGTGGGGCGGCAGCGCGAGCATGAGCAGTTAAATGCGTTGTGGGATTCCGCCGCGGCTTCACACGGTCTGCTTTGCTGCATTTCAGGAGAGCCAGGAATCGGGAAAACGACATTGGTGGAGGATTTTCTTGCAGGGCTCGCGCCGAACGGCCGCCGTTGCCTCGTGGCACGTGGACGCTGTTCGGAGCGCCTGGCGGGCACCGAAGCCTACTCGCCCTTGCTTGAAGCTTTTGATGCCCTTCAAAACGGAGCCGGAAGCGTGGCCGATCTGATGAGACGGCTTGCCCCGACTTGGTATGGCCAAGTGGCTTCCAGTACATCGAGCGAAGCACCGGGAGCCGGTTCGCGGGTGGAGCGCGCCTACTCGCAGGAGCGGATCAAGCGCGAGTTCGGATCTTTCCTGCAGGAACTCTCGCGCCGTCAAACGGTCGTTCTTTTCCTCGAAGACCTGCATTGGGCCGATATCTCCACAATCGATCTACTCGCATTTCTGGCAGACCGCATCGAAAGACTATCACTGCTGATCGTGATTACATTCCGGCCATCGGATTTGCGGCTCGTGAAGCATCCGTTTCTGAAGCTGAAGGGAGATTTGCAGGCACGGGGGGTTGCCCGTGAGATTCAACTCGGTTTCCTGAGCAGCGACGAAGTAAAGCAATACATTGCTTTAGAATTTTCGCCGCATCAGTTTCCGCCTGAAGTGGCAGCAATGGTTCACGCGAAAACCGAGGGCAGCCCGCTCTTCATGACCGATCTCTTACGCTATTTTCGAGACCGGCAGATCATTGCGCAGGAAGGGGGCCGCTGGATACTCGCGCGGCCGTTACCGGAGATCGAGCGTGATTTGCCTGAATCCACGCGAGCAATGATCGAAACAACGCTCGGTCAATTAGGGGCGGACGATCATCGCCTGCTGGTTGCGGCAAGCGTACAAGGCCATGAGTTCGATTCCGCTGTGATCGCGCGTGCGCTTGGAAGAGATGAGGCAGGCGTGGAAGAGCGTCTTCAGCAATTGGAGCGGATCTATCAGTTTGCCGGGCTTGTTGAAGAACGGGAATTCCCAACCAAGGCGCTTACGTTGCGTTACCGGTTCACCCACGTGCTCTACCAGAACGCGCTGTATGCAACACTTCAGCCGGCGCGTCGAGTGGCTCTGAGCAATCGGGTGGCTGAGGCACTGCTGACCTTGTACGGCGAACAGAGCGCCGCCGTATCGTCGGATCTGGCGCATCTGTTCGAAGTGGGCCGGGCATTCCTGCGCGCGGCGGAGCACTACCTGATTGCGGCGCGGAATGCCAGCCGGGTTTTTGCCGCAAGCGAGTCGGCGGCATTGGCACGGCGGGGATTGTTGGTCATCCAGGCGGCCCCGCCGAATTCCGAGCGCAACGAAACCGAATTTTTACTCCAGCTTGCGTTAGGGAGTGCCCTGCAGGTTGTTCTGGGCTATGGCGCCCAAGAAACAGAGGAGGTTTATGATCGGGCCCATGAGTTTTGCCGCAAGGCAGGCGATCCAGTACAGTTGTTGCCGATCCTTTACGGCCTGTGGGCTTCCCATCTGGTCAAAGGGGATATTGAAAGCACCTTGAGGTTTGGGGAAGACTTTCTCAATCTTGCGCAACGCATTCAATCACCGGCTGTATTGGTTGGCGAAAGGATGGTCGGCTGTCCTCTCTTCTATTTGGGACAACTGACTCAAGCACGCCCTTACCTCGAACGGGCCCTCTCGATATACGATCCGGCTCAGCACCGGTCCCTAGCCTGGCAATACGGACAAGAGCCCGGCATGACGACGCGCTCTTATCTTGCCTGGACGATGTGGCTACTCGGTTATCCCGACCAGGCCGCCGGGCACAATCGAGAATGCTTACGATTGGCGCGGGAGGTGGACCACGCTCTCAGCCGCGGCCACGGGCTCTTCTTTTCCGCCGTACACGCTCACTTACGCCAGGACTGGGAAGCGCTGAGCGAATTGGCGGACGAGTTAGTTCTCTATTGCGAAAAGCGGGAAGTGGCATTCTGGCTGCCGGCCGGAAGAGTTCTACGGGGCCTTGTGATGACGAAAAACGGAAACGGCGAGGAGGGCCTAACTGAGATGCGCGCCGGCATCGAAACCTTGGCAGCCGCCCACGTCGAGCTATGCATGACCATTCTTCATCGTTTTCTTGCTGAGGGTTATGCTCAATTGCATCGCCCCAGTGATGCGCTCGTTGCGATTCAAGCGGGCTTGGATTTGATTCAGCGTTCTCGAGAACGTTGCTTTGAGCCGGAACTCCATCGCTTCCAGGGCGAACTCCTGCTGCAACAAGGAGGCTGCGGCGCCGCGATTAAGGCTGAAGAATCTTTCCGGCGAGCGATAGA
>JALYXI010000015.1 GCA_030947245.1 Acidobacteriota bacterium | reverse complement strand
CAGGCAGGCACATCCGGTATGCGAAGGAGACGCCAATGGCCAATCTGTTCCTCGCCATGCTGGACCGGATGAAAGTTCCCGTGGAACGGTTAGGCGATAGCAACGGCGAATTGAATTACCTCTCCGACATGTAGCGGGCGAAGGTAGTCCCTGGCGAACCCAGTCATTCAGAGCGTTGTAGTGGATCGAGCCGGACCAACCAACATATCCGGTCGCCGACCAGCCGTGCGCGTTGAGCAGGGTTCAAGTGACGCGCACCAGGCGATCATAAGAATCGGGACGCAAGGAAATGGAAACACAAAAGCTGAGCCGGCGCGCGTTACCGGGCGTTCTTCTCGCTTCCCTCGCCGGTTGCGGGCGTAAGAAGGTAAAGATCGCTTCCGCTCCGGCACGCTCCCGCGCGCGCCCGCCCTCGGGGCCTCCCCCGGATATCGGAACTGTTGAAACCGGGGTGGCCAGTTGGTACGGCCATCCGTATCACGGGCGCCAGGCAGCCAATGGCGAGATTTACGATATGGAGAAGCTGACCGCGGCGCATCGCACTTTGCCCTTCAGCACGTGGGTGCGCGTCGAAAATCTGCAAAACGGGCTCACTGTGGATGTCCGCGTCACGGATCGCGGGCCGTTCGTTGGCGACCGGATCATCGACCTTTCACATGCGGCGGCGCAGCAAATTGCCATGATCGGTTCCGGGATCGCGAAGGTTCGCGTTACCATCGTCGCGAACCCGCCTGTTCCGGAGGCTCAGTTATTTGCCGTGCAGGTGGGATTGTTCCGGAACCGTGAGAATGCGCTTCGATTGGAGGATAAGCTCAGGGCCACCTATGGCTCCGCGCGGATTGTGGAACGGGAGGGCGCGGCGCCTCTTTACCGTGTGCTTGCCGGAGCCGTAGGCACACCGGAGGCCGCCGAAGCCTTAGCCGTACGCATCCGGGGAGATATCTCCGTCCCGGAAGCGTATGTGGTTCGGCTGGATCCACGTTGAACTACACTTAGGCTAATCGATGCAGCTTTCGCGAGTAGACGCGCCGCATGGCTTTGTGGGGCAGTCGCCGCAGATTCAAGGGATCCGCCGGCAAATCGAGAGAATTGGGACGTCTCGCAGCCCGGTTCTGCTTCTCGGGGAAAGCGGAACGGGAAAGGAAGTAATTGCCCGGACACTTCACAATCAGAGTCTGAGCAAAACTTTCGTACCCATCGATTGTGGCTCGCTCGTGGGGCCGTTGATGGAGAGCGAACTCTTCGGTCATGTGAAGGGCGCATTCACCGGAGCGTCTGAGAACAAGCGCGGCCTGATTGAGTTGGCGAACGGCGGCACTGCGTTTTTCGACGAAATTGGGGATCTTCCGCTGGAGATGCAGGTTAAGCTGCTCCGGTTGCTGCAGGAACGCGAATACCGTCCTGTGGGATCGCTTCACCGGCAGCAAGTCGACATTCGCATCATCGCCGCTACGCACCGTGACCTGGCACGGGAGGTGGAACGAGGCAACTTTCGCCAGGACCTGCTCTACCGTTTGAATGTGATTACCTTACGTCTGGCCCCGCTTCGGGAACGAAAGGAAGATATTCCTGCTTTGGCCGAACGTTTCCTTGCGAAATCTGGAAATTGCACCATACCCCCAGAGGTGATGGATGCTTTGATGCAGCACGATTGGCCCGGCAATGTACGGGAACTTCAAAACTGCATAGACCGTCTGTGTGCACTGAATCAGGGAGAAGATCTGCGCTTGGAGGATCTACCTTCACCTGTGCAGAATGCACTGTTGGGGACCGCCGGGAGCGTCAACATCGAACCATTTGGGGCCGGCCTCACTTCGTTGTCGGCTCACGTGGGACGCTCGGCTGTTGTGCCCCTTCATGTGTTGGAAAAGCAGGCTATTATGGACGCGATGGAGCACACTCACGGCGACCGGGGCGTGGCTGCTGTGCTGTTGGGAATAGGCCGGACCACCCTCTACCGCAAGCTGAAGGCTTATAATCTCGAAGTTGAACCTGGCGCTCGATGCAACCTATAGCTTGGGAACTGATGTTTCGGGCGTAGGCGTATATTCCCGTGAGCTGCTGCGCGGCTTAGCGGCGGCGCGTCCAGAACAGACCTTTCACTGGATGTACCGGCCACACCGCTATCTGAGGGCGCGCAGGGAATCCGTTCCCTGCAACGTGAGGCGTTCGATTTTATGGGACACAGCCGGATTCCGCCCCGGGTTGTTTCATGGATTGAATCAGCGGCTGCCGACGCGCCGCTATCCTCTCCAGGTAGCTACCTTTCATGACCTTTTCGTTCTTTCCGGAGATTACAGCACCCCGGAGTTCCGGCGGCGTTTCGCCAAACAGGCCCGGCACGCGGCAGCCACCGCGGACCGCATTGTCGCCGTATCGCAATTCACCGCCGGTCAGGTCCAGGATCTGCTTGGTGTTCCGGCCTCAAGCATACGAGTGATTCACCATGGTTTGTGCCACTATTCCGTCACTGGCGTGCCTAGAGAGAAGATCGTTCTTTCCGTGGGAGCCATCCAGCGCCGGAAGAACACAGCGCGCCTGATAGAAGCATTCCGCGCGGTCCCGCAAGGCTGGCGATTGATACTGGCGGGTTCAGCCGGTTATGGGGCGGAACAAATCCTGGCGAGCGCCGCCCGGGACCCCCGCATCACGGTAACCGGTTACGTGTCTCAAACTGAGCTTTCTCGGTTGTATGCCCAGGCTTCCATTTTCGCGTTTCCCTCTCTCGATGAGGGCTTCGGTATGCCGATCCTTGAGGCGATGGCCGCGGGCGTTGCGGTGATTACTTCAAATATTGGCGCGATGCCGGAAGTGGCCGGTGACGCTGCCGTTTTGATTAACCCTGAGAATACGGATGAACTGGCGGCAGCGCTTCGAAATCTAGCCGGGAATCAGGCACA
>JALYXI010000475.1 GCA_030947245.1 Acidobacteriota bacterium | reverse complement strand
ATGAAAGACTATCCGGCCCGAACTTCGAACTCTTCGCCGCGGCCCGAGGGCGAACAGTTCCTGAATGTGTGACATTCAATTCGATCCAGCATTGAGTCCCTTCCGCATCTGGAGAGAACGGCTTCTTTAATGCTTGCCGATCTCCCCAGCGCAGAATGGTGGCTCCCGCACCGTCATCTGACGTGACTTTCTTAGTTAGTGGGGCAGACGCCACCCGGGGCGCCGGCGCAACCCGTTTCACTCGGATCGATATGCCGGGAGTTTCGGCCATTTTGGGCGAAGGCGACATAAGGAAAGACTTCCTGGTAGGGCTGGTCGTTAGTGTTGACGCCATCACCGAGGAAATGGTTGAGCGCCGTGGGGCTGTTGAATGGAGCTTGCGTCGAGAGCACGCCCATCACAACCCGAAGCGAGATATCGGTTACATCGTCCGAAACCCGTCTTCCATTGGGATATCCCGCGTTATCGCCCGCCAGCACGCCAAGACGTCTGCGGGAACCGGCAGCGGTCGGCGGAACCCCAGTATTCAACCGCAACAGATCCGCGATCGGACCGGCCGGAGTTCCCGCGGCGGCAATAGGCGGCATATACTGCACAAGCGGCAGCAGATCCGTGCGCGGCGGCGTAGGAATAGGCAAAGCTCCCGCGCCGAACAGGCCTTCATAAGCCGCGTTCAGCACTCGGGCCAGTAATGGATCCAGCGCGAAACTGGCAAACTGAGAATCGTTCACGGGAGCGTTCATGCTCCAGCTATCTTTGAAGCCAACTCCAATGATCAACTCGTTGATCAGCGGATTCGCCATTCGCTGAATCTGCGAAAACTGCCCGGCGTTCTGCGCGGCTAAAGGCGCTTGGCGGACCGTTAAACGGGGCCGCGAGGTGGTACCCCAGCTTCCGATGGTAGCCGCGGGGTCGGTAGCGGCGACCTTTGTTCCCGTGCGCGTCAACATGGCAATCGGCACTTCAATCGCAATCGAATTGACGTTATAGCCCGAGACGTTGTCCGGAGCGTAATTCTGCGTATCGTTCGCATCCTGCGCGGGAGTCAGAACACCCGGAACTCCGCTCGGAAAGCTACCTGCGCGCAGGTTGAAGGTGTCAAACGCGGCTCCCAGATCGATGTAAAACGGGTCATCCACGGTTCCCGCGAAAACGCGGATTCCATTGTTCGTCGTGTAAATTCCCTGTTTCGCGAGAGCCGGATAATTCGGCATGGTTCGCGGACCGACGTTGGTGGGAACCGCAAAGAACGGCTGCCCAGTCGAATTGGTGAGCGGCATCCGGATTCCATTCTTCACCATGGTGACTGTGTATGTCTGCCTGAGTCCCAAGCCGGCGGCGCCGGGACCATCCAACGACGTAATAGCGGGGGGGATCACCGGCGTTCCGGGAGCGACAGGAGCGGGTGAATCCGCCGGGGCATTGATTCCGTTCAGTGCTCCCGCGTAAGCAGTGAAAAGGTTCGCCGCGCGAATCTGAGTCTGGAATTGAATCTCAAAGGTAACTCCGTCCAGGGCGGTATTGTTGTTGTCGACGTGAATGGCGTAGAGAATTCCGGGATCGAAGGGGAAAAAAGTCGGCCCGTTACCCGGATCTAGCAGCGGATCCACATTGAGAATGAAGACTACGTTGTTCGGGTTCTCATAACTCACGAACGAGTAAAAGTCCGTGATGTCGGCCGCGCGATCAAGCGCGGTGATGGGGGCTTCCCGGTGGCTGGCCGCAAATCCCGCGGACGGCATAGCCAAAGTCCACGCACACAGCGTGGCTGTAACTGTTTTCAGAATTCTCATATTTGATTCCCTTCAATTAGAAACGTTTGGCAAATCGCTTACGCGCCCCTGCGAGAACCAACCCGCCGAGCGCTACCACAAACATCCCCATCGTTGCGGGTTCGGGCACGGAAGCCGCTTCGGTAAACCGCACTGAGGTATTTCCCAGCACAGCCATTCCCAAGCTTCCACCATCCGCGCTCGCGTCAATCATTACGCCAAGTACGGGCGTCCCGATAAACGAGATCTGGTCACTGGTCTGCGTGAAACCATCCAGCGCAAAGGTTGCCAGGTTGCGTCCAGCCGGGGAAGTGGGGCAGCTTCCCGTGGAGCTGATCGCGCCGGCGCACACTGAACTGATTCCCGCCACACCGCCATCCAACATCGCGCTGGAGCCTCCCAGCCCGAAGGTTTCGCCGGTAATCGCCATCCCTGTGAGAGAGCTGACGTTGAAGCCGAAATTCGATTCAAAAACCTGCCCGATGTTGGCAGTTCTGCCGTAGCCGAACTGTAATCCTCCCATCCCCGGGGTGACCGTCACGCCAGAAGGAGAAATGGCGGTCGACGCCGTGGGCAGGATCTGAAACCCGCTTACTACCAGATCGCCGACAGAACATCCGTTCGATCCGAATCCTACATAACCGCTCAAAGTGCCGGTGGTGCATGGGGTTATGGTGGCGGCTTGAATTGCCGCAACACTCATCACGCTGAATACAGCAAATGCAACTCGATACATTTTCCCTCCGTGGAAGTTTACAAACGACGTACGAATCATAGCCTTCCAAAGATGTACTTGCCAAATTAACTATGGTGTATTCCACACATCCGCTGTAACTGCTCGAAACGGCCGTGTCCTCCTCTGATATTCTGAGGGCCCATGCGGCTGCTGCTTTGCTTTCTTTGGTCTCCTCTGCTTCTTGCTCAAACCGCGCCTATTCAGGCTCTCGATGTGGAGTATTCGAACGCCGGCCAGCGGGTAGCGATGGATATTTACCGGCCCGCGGACCCTGGGGCGCATCCCGCGGTGGTGCTGGTGCATGGCGGGGGATTTCGCGCGGGAACGCGGCAAAGCTATTCCAAGATGGCGCAACGGCTGGCGGAACACGGATATGTCGCAGCGACGGTCACCTATCGGCTCGCGCCCCAGTTCCCGTTTCCCGCCGCGGTTCATGACGTGAAGGCCGCTGTACGCTTTCTGCGCGCGAACGCGGCTCAGTACCATGTCGATCCGGAACGAATCGGCGCCATGGGCGGGAGCGCGGGCGGCCACTTGGCGCTGTTTCTGGGCCTGACGGCCAATGTACCGGAGTTCGAAGGTCCGGGTCCCAACGCGTCCTTCTCCAGCCGGGTGCAGTGCGTCGCCGATTACTACGGCCCTTCAGATTTTACGCAATCCTATGCGAAGAGCGTGGATGCGGCTGAGGTTCTGCCTCTCTTTCTGGAAGGCGATCTGGCTCATAAGAGGCTCGCCCATATCCGCGCAAGCCCGCTCAATTGGGTCACCCCGGACGCGGCGCCGGTGCTTGCGCTTCATGGGACGCAGGACACTTATGTGGCGTATGAGCAATCGGTCTGGCTGCTGGAACGGCTCCTGGGAGCAGGTGTTCCCGCCGAGTTGGAGACCATTCCAGGCGCGGGGCACGGCTTCAAAGGCGCGGATGCGGAGCGGGCGGACGCGCGGGCGATTGCCTGGCTGGACCGCTGGTTGATGGCTCCGAAACAGAAATAAGGGCCAAGTTCACCCGGATTTTTCCAGAACCATCCATTTCAGGGGACGCTTCGTAGTACATTTTTATAGAACGTAGCACGCGCGTGCGTTCCTGGAGTGAGCTAATGACATCATGCGGTTCAGTGAGCCTTGCAGCGCTCTTCGGCATTCTGGGCGGAGTCTCCGGCTTCGGCGCGACTGCTTTTTCCGGCGTGCTGACGGACCAGCAAGGCGGCGCGGTGCCGAACGCAACAGTCAGCCTGCTCCGGCGCGCGGATTCCAGCCGGTATCAGTCTAAGACCGGTCCGGAAGGAAAGTTTGATTTCGGTTCCCTGGAGACAGGAGAATACCGGCTCACAGCCGAAGCCAAAGGCTTCCCGGTCATTACCAGAACGCTGTCGATAACCGGCGATTTTTCGCAAACCGGAAACTTTCAATTTTCGCAGGTCGCTTCCGAGAACCAGTCTGTAACTGTAGCTGCGGATGTTTCGGATCTGGGAGTGTTTGCGCCCGATCCCGCGCAGCGGATCATGATCCGGGATGAAACGCTCGACGGCAACCCGGGGCGCCCCGGAATGCCCATTTCCATTCCCGGCATGCCGGTGGAATCCCCCGCCGGCGGGGTGAAACCCCCGCAGTATTTCGCGCCGGGCGTGGCAGGCGATCACGGCGAGCCCATTGCCATGTTTTTCCAGATTGGCGGATTTCTCTATCCCAATAATCTGCCCGCCAATGCTCATGGAAACGGTTATGCCGATCCCAATGTGATCATTCCCGTTGCGATTGAGAGCGTCCAAGTGGATGGCGCCGCGTTCAACGTGCGGGAAGGCAATAACGCGGTGAATTCCGCAATTGTATTTGGACTGCGCGACCGTATCGAGCCGATGATCCGGTTGACCGCCGACTACCGGGACGTGAATCTCGTGACAGGCTGGAGTCCACGCAATCCCGCGAACAAGTCCTGGGTGGGCCTGGAAGTTTCGTTCGGCAATGGGTTTCTGGACCGACTGGAACACCGGAAACAGTACAAGGGAAACGTTTCCAAGGTGTTTAGTTTCGGAAAGCACGATTTGACGGTTTACGGTATCGGCTACTACGGGTTCGCGTTCCAACCGGGCCTGATTCCTATCGATCGCAAAACGCCGGGCGACACCTACGACGCACGGCAGCAGGAGGAGACCTCAAACGGATCGCTGATCCTCAATGACATCTGGCACCTGACGCCGCAGCGCCAGTTGCAGTTTTCCGGCTTTTACCGTTATTACACCCTGGATGTCCGGCCGAATTTCGGCGACGGCCTGATCCGCCAAAGCGAACACCGCAACGTCAATGCCGAAGAAGTCCTCTATGCCGAGCACTTCAATTCGAAATTTTCTCTGCTGGCAGGCGCGGATTTCCGG
>JALYXI010000472.1 GCA_030947245.1 Acidobacteriota bacterium | reverse complement strand
GCTTAGCGTGTCGAGCGGCGCCCGCGCGGTCGCTTCCATGCGGGACGTTTCGCAGATCTCGCTCGAACCGGCGCACGCCGCGCTCAGCGGTGTCCATGTGCTGGCTCGCGCCATGGATTCGCTGGCCCGCGGCAATGTGGAAGTGCTGACCATTTCCGCTTCCAGTTACAGGCAGAGCTTCTGTTTCCTGGTGCGGGATGAAGATCTCGTCCGTACGCTCGAATCCCTGGAAGCCGGCCTGGCCCTCGAACTGGCCCACGGCTATGTCAGCCCGATCGCCGTAGACGGCGAAGTGGGTCTCCTTGCCGTCGTAGGTGAAGGGATGCGCGGTACTCAAGGTCTCGCCGGACGAATCTTCACCGCGATCTCGCGAGAGAATGTGAATATCATGGCGATCGCCCAGGGTTCAAGCGAGCTCACTATCGCCATCGTAGTCCGCCGCTCCGGCCTCGAAAAAGCGGTGCGCGCCGTGCATGCGGAATGCCACTTGGAAACGCCGCTGGTATACTGAAAGTCTCGTATCCACTAGGAGATTCCGGTCTACATGTTTGATTTATTCCGCAGCCGCGATAAGGCTGTGCGCATTCTGCTGGGCGTAATTTTGGTCGTCGTTGCGCTGTCCATGATTACTTATTTGATTCCGGGCAGCGGGGGCGGCAGCACCGGCAACCAGGACAACGTGATTGCTAAAGTAGGCGATCAGACGATTACTACTCTGGCAGCCCAGAAGGCGATCCAGGGCGTATTGCGCGGCGGTCAGCTTCCGCGGCAGTATCTTTCCATCTACGCTCCGCAGATTGTGCAACAACTGATCGGCGAGCGCGCCCTTGCTTATGAAGCCAGGCGCCAGGGCATTAAGGTCAGCGATGAAGACGTGAACGTGGCGATTCAGAATCAGCTTCCCCCCGGATTTTTCCAGGACGGAAAGCTGGTGAATAAGAACCAGTTGGAAGCCGCGCTTTCGCAACAGGGCATGACGATCGCCGACTTGAAAGATGATATCTCACGGCAGATGATGGTGGCCCGCCTGCGGGATATCGCTCTCGAAGGAACCGTCGTCTCACCGCGTGAAGTGGAATCCGAGTACCGGAAGCGCAACGAGAAAGCAAAAATTGAATACGTGATTTTGCCGCCCGCGAAATTCGAATCTGAAGTGAAGATCGACCAGCCCGCGATGCAGCAGTTTTACGATAAGAACAAAGCCCAATTCCAAACGCCGGCGAAGAAGAGTGTTTCCTATCTTGTATTCGACCCGGCAGTGATAGAGGCTTCGATTGGGGCCACCGATGAAGATCTCCGTCGTGAATACAATGCGAACACGGATAAGTATCGCGTGCCGGAGCGTGCAAAGGCCCGCCACATCCTGCTGCAAACCAACGCGGCAAAGAACGACGACGCCGCGGTTCGCGCAAAAGCGGAAGGGCTTCTGAAACAGATCAAAAGCGGCCAGGACTTCGCCGCAATCGCCAAAGCCAACTCGCAAGATCCGGGCTCCGCAGCCAAGGGTGGCGATCTGGGTTGGGTGATGCGTGGCCAAATGGTGAAGCCGTTCGAAGATGCCGTGTTCGGTTTGAAACCGAACGAGATCAGCGGCCTTGTGAAGACCCAGTATGGCTATCACATTGTCCAGGTACTTGAAAGAGAGAATGCGCACCTGCGGACCTTCGATGAAGTAAAGCCTGAGATCGCCGCCGGCTACAAGAAGCAGCGCGTGAACAACGTAATACAGAAAGCGGCGGAAACTGCCGCTTCCGCCATGCGGAAGGATCCCGCGCATCCGGAAAAGGCCGCCGCGGCAGCCAACCTGCAACTGCAGCGCGCCGACAATGTCGTTCCCGGAGACCCGCTCCCCCAATTAGGCGTTAGCAAGGAAGTGGAACAGGTGATCACGGGACTCGGCAAGAACGAAGTATCGCAGCCGATAGTCGCTACCGGAAACAAGTTGGTTGTCGCCGAAGTTACCGGCATTACCCCGGCTCATCAGTCCAGCTTCGAGGAAGCGCAACCCGAGATCCGCAAAGCGCTTCAAGCGCAGGGTTTGGAAGTGGTGATGACGCGTAAAGCCTCGGACCTGATCGCCAAGACCAAAGAGATGGGCGGCGACCTGCAGAAGGCGGCGAAATCTATGGGCCTTGAAGCAAAAACCTCAACCGAGTTCGACCGCCAAGGCGCGGTGGAAGGGGTCGGCTCCGCTAGCTTGCTTTCCGATGCGTTCACCAAGCCCATTGGAACGGTAATCGGACCCATAACGGCGCAGGGCAGCCGCGTGATCGCCAAAGTTCTCTCCCACACGGAAGCCGACATGGCGGATTTTGCAAAGAATAGCGCATCCATCCGGGATGAGATCAAGGGCCGCCGCGCGCGCGAGCGGAACATCATCTTCGAAGATGGCGTCCGCCAGAAGCTGACCGCGGAAGGGAAGATCAAGATCAACCAGGACGCCGTTAAGCGCGTCATCGCGAGTTACACCAGCTAAAGCGGATACGAAATGGATCTGCTGAAGACTCTCATTCACCCGCGTGAATTGGTGCACCTGATCATCTCGCTTTCGGGATGGCTGGTTTATGCCGCTCTGTTCGCCATCGTATTCGCGGAAACCGGGCTGCTGGTGGGATTCTTCCTGCCCGGCGATTCGTTGCTCTTCACCCTGGGGGTGGTGTGCGGTTCCGGTGAGTTGAACATCTACGTCGTAATTCCATTGCTGATTGCCGCGGCGATCATCGGTGACACCACGGGCTACCTTCTTGGCCGCGCTGCTGGCCCGCGTGTGTTCAGCCGTCCCCAATCCAGGCTTTTCAATCCGCAGCACCTGCACGATACGGAAGCTTTCTACGCAAAACACGGCGGAAAAACTCTCATCTATGCGCGCTTTGTTCCCATTATTCGGACCTTCGCGCCATTTGTGGCCGGTGTGGCATGTATGCCTTACGCCAAGTTCATCTCATTCAGCATTTTCGGCGGCATCGGCTGGGTAACGTTTATGACCGTGCTGGGCTACAGTCTCGGGAAGATTCCGTTCGTTCAGAAGTATTTCGATATTGTTGTGCTGCTGATTATTGCGATTTCGCTCGCGCCCCCGGCTCTTCAATACTTGAAAAGCCGGCGCGTCGCAACTTCCTAAGGAGCCGGGCCGGGTGCGCGAAGTCTTCAGACACCTGCCCTATCTGCTCAAGCGGACACTGCTTTCCGCGCTGGACGATGGCTGCTTCGGGATCGCCAAGGGCGCCGCGTATTCCGCGCTGCTCTCCTTCTTCCCGGTGCTTACTTCCGCCGCCACCATTCTGGTGCAGACGCGTGCGGAGTTTGTGGCCCGGACTATGACCCAGTTCCTCCAGCAGATTGTTCCGCCCGACAGCCAGGAAATTGTAATCAATCAATTCCGCGTCAGGGGGCAGCGGCCGTTTTCTCTCCTGATTGTTGCCGCCGTTCTCTCCCTCTGGGCGGCATCCAGCGTGATTAAGAGCTTAATGGAAGGCTTTCATGCCGCGTACCGGACACCGCGCAGCCGTTCGTTTCTGCATGAATCCTGGGTCGCGATCTCGCTGGTGTTCCTTTCCGCCATTCCGCTGGTGGGTGCGTCGGCGCTGGTCCTGTTTGGCGGCCAAGCGGAACGCGGAATTCTGATGGCCCTCTCCGTCGATCCGATCCTGAACCCGGTAGCGGGGCTTTGGGAGGCACTGAGCCGGGTTGCCCGCTACTCCGTCGCGTTCGGAGCCACAGCAACCCTTACCGCGATGCTGTATTACTTCGGGCCATACCGGCGCCAGCGTTGGTCCCGGGTGTGGCCGGGAGCCATTCTGGCAACGCTGCTTTGGTTAGGCGCAACATCGGGATTCGGGTGGTACATCCGCAATATTACGAACTACAATGTACTCTACGGCAGCATCGGAACCGGGATCGCGCTCCTGGTGTGGATGTACGTTCTTTCGGCTATCGCAATCCTCGGCTGTGAATTCAATGCCGAGTATGAGCGCATGCTGGCCTGACCTTTCGGTTTCCGCCGTTCAGTTATATGCGGGGATTCCGGTAACGCGCTCTCCGATGACCAGTGCGTGAATGTGGTCCGTCCCTTCATAGGTTTTCACGGTTTCCAGGTTGCACATGTGCCGCATCACCGGATACTCGTCGGTAATTCCGTTTGCGCCCAAGAGGTCGCGGCTGGTGCGGGCCGCTTCCAACGCGATCGCCGCATTATTGCGCTTCAACATGGAGATGTGGGCCGGTTCCAGCTTCCCCCGGTCCTTCAACCGGCCACAGTGGAGGGCCAGCAGTTGAGCCTTGCTGATTTCGGTGATCATGTCCGCCAATTTCTCCTGCACTAACTGATGCGAGGCGAGCGGCCGTTCTCCAAACTGCTTTCGGGCGACGGTGTACTCGCGCGCCGTTTCGAAACAGTCCATTGCAGCGCCTACCACGCCCCACCCGATTCCAAAGCGAGCCTGAGACAAACAGGCGAGTGGGCCTTTTAAACCGCGCACCCCGGGGAGGAGGTTCGAGTTGGGAATCCGGCAATCCGCAAATGCCAGGCTCGAGGTAACGGAGGCGCGCATGGACATTTTGCCGTGAATGTCCGATGTCGAGAACCCCGGAGTTCCGCGCTCAACCAGGAATCCTCTGATCCCCTCCGTCGTTTGAGCCCAAACCAGAGCGACGTCCGCCATAGAACCGTTGGTAATCCATGTCTTTTCCCCGTTGAGCACCCAATCGGCTCCATCCGGTGTGGCCGTCATCCGCATTCCAGCGGGATTCGATCCGAAGTCCGGCTCCGTAAGCCCGAAGCAGCCGGTCTTATCTCCGGATTGAAGCGCCGGAAGCCAACGCTCCTTCTGCTCCTCGGAACCGAATTTCCAGATCGGAAACATGACCAGCGCCCCCTGAACGGAGATGAAGCTGCGGATCCCCGAATCGCAGCGCTCCACCTCCTGCAAAATCAGCCCGTACTCGACGCTGTTCATTCCGGCGCAACCGTAGCCTTCCAAATTCGCTCCGAAAAAACCGAGTTGACCGATTTCGGGGATCAATTCGCTCGGAAAGCGTCCTTCCCGGTAGCAGTCACGGATGAGGGGCGCAATTCTGGCTTGAACGAAGTCGCGGGCAGTCCGGCGTACCAGCTTTTCCTGCTCTGAAAGTTCGTCATCAATCCGCAGATAATCCAGACCCGCACTTGCCACCATGGGAAGAGCTTACCTTAAGCCATCACAGCCCTAATGCTTTTCCCGTCATGCACCGATAAACCCTTAGTACTATCCCGAGCCTTTTCATGATTTTGAAAGCAAGTGATTCTGGAAAGAGATCCGCCTGTTCCCTTATACTGAAATGGTCTATAGGGAAAATATTCCGGCTGCCGATGTTGATTTCGGATCGGAGTTGATTTGATGAGTTCACTGCTTTGGCTCGGCTTCGTTGCTTTCGCGATTTCGCTGATCCTTACTCCGATTTTTCGCGATGTTTTCCGTTCGTACGGTGTCGTCGATCAGCCCGACACCATGCGGAAGCTGCACAAGTATCCCATCCCCCGGGTGGGAGGAATGGCGATCGCGAGCGCGTATGTGGCTTGTTTCTTCTTGGTTCCCTTTATTACCCACAGCCCCTTTAACGAGCAGCTGTCCCTGGTTTGGAACCTGCTGCCCGCGGTCGGGGTAATCTTCGCGGTTGGAATTATCGATGACCTGTTCGGTTTGAAACCCTGGCAGAAGCTGATAGGGCAGCTTGCGGGCGCCGGGCTTGCCTACTGGTCAGGCGTGCGCGTTTTAGATGTTGCGGGGATCTCGACCCAAAGCTGGTGGAGCCTGCCGGTTACCCTCTTGTGGCTACTTACTTGTACGAATGCGTTCAATCTTGTGGACGGCATGGATGGCCTGGCTGCCGGCGTAGGCATGTTTGCAACCTTGACCATGTTTATCGCGGCAATGCTGCATGGCAATATGCCGCTTGCGCTTGCGACTTTACCGCTGGCGGGATGCCTTCTCGGCTTCCTTTGTTACAACTTCAACCCGGCCACTATCTTTCTTGGAGATTCCGGGAGCTTGCTGATCGGCTTTCTTCTGGGGTGTTACGGGGTGATTTGGAGCCAAAAGTCCGCAACGCTGCTTGGCATGACAGCGCCGTTGATGGCGGTTTCCATTCCGTTGATCGACGTAGCGCTCGCCGTTGCGCGGCGGTTGATACGCAGGCAGCCGATCTTCTCCGCTGATCGCGGGCACATCCACCATAGGCTGCTGGACCGCGGTCTTACTCCAAAACGCGCCGTTCTGGTACTGTACGCGGTTTGCGGTTTGGTAGCGGCATTTTCTCTATTGCAGAGTTTTTCAAGGGATAATCAGCTTTCCGGCGTTATCATTCTGCTCTTCCTGGCCGTCGCGTGGGTAGGAATTCAACACTTGGGATACGCGGAGTTCAGTGTGGCCGGCCGCATGCTGTTCAGAGGCAACTTCCAGGGAAATCTGAAAGCACAGCTGGATCTGCATACGCTTCAGAAGCAATTGGAATCCGCATCCTCCGTGGACGATTGCTGGCGCGCTGTTTCCGAGGCATGCGGAAAATTCGGTTTCCGCTGCGTGCTACTGGAAGCCAATGGCCTGTCGTTCGACGGTCTCCACGCCGGAGGGTCCACCGATAAGTTCTGGACGCTTCGCGTTCCGCTCGGCTCTACCGGGCATATCGAATTCAGCCGGGAGTTGCAGTCCGCCAGTTTGTCCGCGATCGTTGGACCATTTGTTGAAGTGATCCACACTTCCCTGCTCGCGCGTCTGCGGTATCTGCGGGAACGTCCTCCCATTCGCTCGGACGAACACCTGGATGCGTCATCGGCATTGGGTTCAAAGAACCTGGTCGAATCCGAGATGGGCAGTTAGGCTCTTTCGAATAATCGAGGTCTTGTTCCGCCCAAATGAAAATCTTTAGTGTGATCCTACCGGTTCGAGTTTCAGGGCTGTTGCTCTCTGAACTTTTGATCACATTTGCAAGCTTCCTGCTGGCTTGTCTCATTTTCGTACAGGGCGACGCGGTTTCTTATTTATCAGAAGAACATGGCTGGGGCCGGCTTGCGATTGCCTCGGCCAGCGTTTTGGCAGGCCTGTTTATTAATAACCTCTATGCCAAGCCGCAGGTGAGATCACGCTTTTCCCTCCTCCTGAAGTTGTGCAATGTACTCGGGATCGCACTGATCGTGCAAGGCCTTCTGGCGTACGTTCCTTCCGGCCTCACACTACCCCGGGCGATGATGCTCTCCGGCGGAGCATTGATCCTGATAGCGCTATTCTTTTGGCGTGTATTTTACAACTCCGTGCTCTTGGAGAGAATCGGTCTTCAGCGCGTGCTGTTTCTGGGCTGGGACGCCGCGACCGAGGAAATTTCCGGACGCATCCAATCACATCCTGAGCTGGGATTTGCGGTCGCCGGTTACCTTGCCGCCGCCTCCGGCGACCCGGTTCCAGTACATAGATCCTCAGGACCCTACTTGGGTTCAATCGAAGATCTGGACCGTGTAGCCGCCACACTGCACCCCACTAGAATTATCGTGGCTACCGCAAACCGCGCTTCTGAACTCCCCATGGCCAGTCTCCTGCGGCTTTCGCGCGCAGGGATCCTGGTGGAGGAAGTTGCAACGGCTTACGAGGCCGTCTGCGGACGGGTATGTTCCCATGAACTAAAGCCTTCGCAAATTATCTTCTTCAATGAGCTCGGAGACAAGCCCGGCAGTGTGGCTCTCCAATCAATCTATACCAACCTGCTTGCGCTAGCGGCTATCATCATCACTTCGCCCCTCCTGATTTTGATCGCTTTGGCAGTCAAGCTGACATCCCGCGGTCCCTTGCTTGAGCGTGACATTCGGGTGGGTTTGCATAGTATTCCGTTCTCACTCCATCGTTTTCGTTGCCACCGTGCGGACCCGGCGGCCCACGACCGCGAACAACTTCTAACGCCGGTAGGGCGATTGCTCCAGCGTCTTCACCTGGTAAACCTGCCCAGGCTGTTCAATTTGCTTAGAGGAGAGATTACCTTAGTAGGCCCAAGGCCGGAACGGCCGGAGTTCGTGGAGGAGCTTACCCGCTACTTCGCTTTTTACCAGCAGCGGCATTCTATCAAGCCGGGGATGACCGGCTGGAGCCAGATCCATAGCCAATCCCCCGGTGGCACGGCGAATTCACTCATTCAACTGGAATACGATCTGTACTACACCAAGTATATTTCTCTCGCCCTGGACGCTTACATACTGCTACATGGCATTCGCGCGATGCTCCCATTTGAACGGCAGGAAAGCGCTTGAGGATTTTTTCTGTGGGGCGCTAAAGTCTAGCGGCGAATCCTCCGAAGTAAGGTGATGCCGCACATCATTTCACTGTACGTTAGCGCCGCACTCAGCATCGGCGCTCTCGGTTTTTTTGCCCGCCAGAACCGGAAAAGCGGATGGATGAAACTCCGCCCTAGCCTTCCAGAGGCCCTTCGGGAGCTGTATGCGGGCGTGGGTGTTGCAACGGAAGAGCGGAAACCGGACCGTACGCCTGCATGGAAACCGCTTACCAATGAAGAACTTATCGGATTTTCCGCTCAAATGCTGAAGCTCCGGTCGGCTTTGGGAACCCACTCTCCAGTAACACAGGAAACAGATGCCGTGGAACGCAATTTGGTGCACCAGTAGCTTTCTTGCACCAGCAGCTAACGCTGGGCGGTGAGAGCCGCTTCTTCGGCGCAACTCGTGCTGCGGGACTCAAAATCGCGAAACCAGATTTCCAGCACCAGTAGTGCCCACAACCAAGTCTGATTGTCCCGGCGCCCGCTTTGGTGTTCCTCCAGCATGTGTTTGAGGAACGCCGGCGAGACAAATCCTCGCTCGAGAAAGCGCGGCCCGGCGAGATGATCCCACAACATCTCCCGAAGCGGTCCGCGGAGCCATTGAGAAAGTGGGAGCGCGAAACCCATTTTGGAGCGGTTCAGCAGTTGCGGTGGCAGCCGGTCCCCCAGGGCGCGAATGAGAATGTGTTTCCCCTGGCCGTTCCGGATTTTCCATTCATGCGGAACCGTGGAAGCGACATCGGCCAGCTCATGATCGAGCATGGGCGACCGCACCTCAAGCGAAACCGCCATCGACATCCGGTCCACCTTCACCAGCATGTCGCCCGAGAGTTTCGCGGTAGCTTCGAAATAGAGCGCCTGGGATAGGGGATCGGCGCCGTTGGGTAATAAACAATCGGCGAATGCACGGGAAAGGTAAGCGCCGTCGGCGGGAAGCATCCATTCCGGTTTCAGCAGCTCCCGCCGCATCAGGTACGGGGAGTAATTGCTTTCAAAATAGCGCTCCGTGGCCGTTTGCCGGCTAATCATGTGCAAGTAGTTCTTTCCGCGCGTCGAGTAGGGAAGCCGGTCAGCCACCGAGGACAAAATGCGCCGCAAAGGCTTCGGCACGGCATCGAAGCGTTCCAGATTCTGAACGATCTGAAAGCTGTCGTAACCGCCGAACAATTCATCGCCCCCATCCCCGCTAAGAGCCACCTTGACGTGTTGGGCCGCGAACTCGGAAACGATATATGTGGGGATAGCCGAAGAATCCGCGAATGGCTCGTCAAATTGCCGGACCAGCTTCTGAACCAGCGCGACCGAATCGGGCTTCACCACGATTTCGTGATGCTCCGTCTTATACTTCTCCGCGACGGCCCGGGCGTAATCCAACTCGTTGAATGCGGCTTCCTCAAATCCGATGGAGAACGTTTTCACCGGCTCAGAGGATTGGAGCGCCATAGAGGCCACAACCGAGCTGGAGTCAATTCCGCCGCTCAGAAAAGCACCCAAAGGAACATCGGCGATCATACGGATTTTGACGGATTCATCGAACTTTTCCCGTATCTCCCGACAAGCGCCGTCCACTGAATAGTGGGCCGGTGTTTCCGCAGCCGGAGCCGGATACCGCCAGTAGCGGCCCTTTACGGCAGTCCCGCCGGCTTGATATTCCAGCCAGCACCCAGGCTCCAGCTTGCGAATTGCGCGAAACACGGAGAACGGATCCGGGATGTTATTGAACTGAAAATACAGCCGGAGCGCTTCGGGGTCGATTTCCAGAGGAACACCCGCAACGCGCAAACACTTCAGTTCACTTCCGAAATACAAGCCTTCGGGAAGCTCCGCGAAATACAACGGCTTCTTGCCGAAGCGGTCCCGGACCAGCAGGATTTTGCGCGCACGGGCATCCCAAATACAGAAGGCGAACATGCCGCGAAGCCGATGCAGCCCTTTCACTCCTTCCTGTTCGTAAAGATGAACCAGCACTTCGGTGTCGCTATGCGTCCGGAAGCTGTGCCCTTGCGAAATCAGATCGGCGCGCAAACTCCGGTAATCGTAGATTTCACCATTGAACACGACCCAGATTGAACCATCCTCATTAGAAATGGGTTGGTGTCCGGTAGTGAGATCGATGATGCTCAACCGCCGCATCCCGATTGCGCATGGCCCCTCGACATGGAATCCTTCGTCGTCCGGACCGCGATGGCGAATGACATCGCACATCGACTGTACAACTTCACGGCGCGCTTGGCCGTTTCTAGAGAAATATCCCGCGATGCCGCACATACGCTATTGAGAACGGGCCGCTGCCCATGCTCTATGCTACTGTGAATTGCTTGCAAAGTCCGTCGAATCTGGCCCGTGCGTAGCGCTCGCGAAATACGTTTCCGGCTGGCTCAGCAGATTGCGAATCTCCGGCTCGTGGCTTTTCCACCGGCCCTGCCGCGTAATGCGGAAGCCGCTTCCCTTCCGCTCCCCGACGCCGGCGCAACGGCAGACTTCCTGCGTGGCACACCCTATGCCGCCGCGCTACAGGAGATCGGCAAGAGCATCCTGGCCCATCGATTTCCTATCTTTGGTCTGACGATCGAGACGGGTCCCCAGATTGAGTGGCGGAAGGATTACCTCCACTCCCGCATCACAGGAACCGGCTATTTCCGGTTCATTCCCTATCTCGATTTCAATATTGCCGGAGACCACAAGATCGTTTGGGAACTGAACCGGCACCAGCATCTCGTGCTGCTGGCGCAATGTTCGCTGCTTTTTGACGACCCGGCTTATGTCGAGGAGATCGAAAGCCAGCTTACAAGCTGGTTTCAGCAGAATCCGTTTCTGCGAGGGATCAATTACGCGAGTGCGCTTGAGGTTGCATTCCGTGCGCTTTCCTGGCTCTGGGTGGATCATCTGGCGGGTCCGCGTTTGAAGCCGGACGTTCGCCGCATGTTGTGGAATGGATTATTTCAGCATGGGCACTTCCTCGAAGCGAATCTCTCTACGTACTTCTCGCCAAACACCCATCTTCTGGGTGAAGGTGTCGCTCTTCACGCGCTCGGATTGGAATTTCCGCAGACCCAATGGGCATCTCTCGGGGGTCGAATCGTGGCAGAAGAACTGGACCGGCAGGTTCAGGCGGATGGGAGCCATTTCGAGCAGTCTACGTACTACCATCTGTATGCTCTGGACTTCTTTCTGTTCTATTTCCTGCTTGCGGGCAAGCCGGCGCAGTGGGAACCGCCTCTAATCCGAATGGCCCGTTTCCTGAGCGCCGTGAACGGACCTTCGGGACAGCTCAATTCCTTTGGGGACGACGATGGAGGACGGCTCTTTCACCCGTTTGGGAACAGATCTGAATTCGGGCGGGCCACCCTGGCCACTTGCGCCCTTCTGTTTCCCGGTGAACACCTGCCCCTTGAAGCTGCCGAGTTACCCATTCAGGCCGCTTGGTGGCTTGGGCCAGTGAACTCCGCCAGCGTTTCTCCGTCCACGAACTGCACGCAAATGTTTGCTGATTCCGGCCTGATTTCGGTAGCTCGGGGGAACTTACATCTGCTGATCGACACGGGGCCGTTCGGTCCAGGCGGGGCGGGCCACAGCCATTCGGATTCGCTCTCGTTCACGGCCCGCCTGGGTAACCGGGAACTCCTGATCGATCCCGGCACCTACACCTATGTTTCGGACCCGCAAGCCCGCAACGACTTTCGTGGTTCGGGTTTCCACAATACGATCCGGCTCGATACCCGGGACCAGGCTGATCCTACACGGCCCTTCCGATGGGACAACAAGCCAGACGTCACTTGCGGGGCTTGGAATGAGAGCGCGGAATCCGTTTTCATCGATGCCTCCTGCCGGTATCGCGGCTTCACCCACCGCCGGCGCTTCTTCCTAATAGGTGGGAGCATGCTGCTGGTTCTGGATCACCTGAGCGGGCCCGGCGAACTGCATGACATCGAGCAATTCTGGCACTTAGGACCCGACGCTGAAAGTGCCATGACGCTGCTTTCCACATCCGCTCCACCTGAGCGGGCAGAAGGTTGGCGATCCCGCTGCCTTGGCACGAGAGAACAGGCGCCGGTGCTCGTGTTCCGCACCCAGTCCCGGCTTCCGCTGTTTCTCGGGACCGCGATTCTGTTCGAAACGCCTCGGGAACCATTAGTTCTAGGATTAGTCCGCGAAACGAACTCTATCACTCTCCGGATTGCAAACCTCATCGGGGTGAACTTCCCGGAATCCGGCATGCCGGCGGTGCTCCCGCAATGAATTCTTTCGAACCGGCGCCTATCCTTCTCATGGTGCGTAGCCTGGATCTGGGGGGCAGCGAACGGCAGATGGCGGAGGTGGCAAAGTCGATTGACAGGACCCGCTTCGCGCCGCACGTCGGAACGTTTCACCCGGAAGGCATTCGAGGTGATGAACTTAGGGCTGCGGGCGTTCCCATTCTTCATCTGCCGGTTACTTCTTTTGCGTCCCCCTCCGCGCTCCGTGGGGGTTTGGAGCTAATCCGCTACATCCGCCGGCATAAGATTCGCATGGTGCATACGTTCGACGTTCCGCTGAACGTCTTCGCAGTGCCGTTTGCCCGCCTCGCGCACTTGCCGGTGGTCCTCTCAAGCCAGCGCGCGCATCGCAACCTGACACCGGGCCTCTATACCCAACTCCTTCGAATTACCGACGCCATGGTGGACGGAATCGTCGTGAACTGTTTGCATATGCGGGACCACTTAATCTCGGATGAGCGCTTCCGCCCGGAACTGATTCATCTTTGCTACAACGGCATCGACACCGGAGTATTTCATCCCTTCGCCCCCGAAGGAGAGAAGCCCTTTCCGCTTTCCGGGGCAGGGACGGTGATTGGCGTCGTATGCGCGCTACGTCCGGAGAAGGGGCTTTCCAGCCTATTGGACGCATTCAGCCGGATTGCGAGGCTTTATTCCGGCGTTACTCTTGCGGTTGTTGGCAGTGGCCCGTGCCTACCAGATTTGCTGGCGCAGTCGGACCGGCTGGGAATTCGGGACCAATGCGTGTTTGCGCCGACCACAAACAATGTCGCGCCGTGGCTCCGCGCATTTGACATCTTCGTTCTCCCCTCGCTGAGCGAAGCGCTTTCGAACTCGCTGATGGAGGCCATGGCTTGCGGTTGCTGTTGCGTCGCGTCAGCAGTTGGCGGTAATCCGGAACTGATCGGGCAGGACCGCCGCGGAGTTCTGTTTCCCACCGGCGATTCCAGTGCCTTGGCTGATGCGCTAGAGGTCTTGCTCAGTCAACCCGGTCTCCAGAGGAGTTATTCCGCCGCGGCCCTGAGTTTTATTACGAATCAGTTTAGCCGCGAAAGTTCTATTCGCCGGATGAGTGCTATCTACTCCTCGTTCCTGGAGGGAGAGCTTCGAGCCGCTTCTCCGTCTCTTAAAATACAGTATCAGGAACAAGGCATCACGTATGATGAGTAAAGAAGCCAGTTGTCAACGAATGATCTAAGTGACGGATTCTTAATGAAACAACAGCAAGCCATTATTATTGGTGCGGGTCCAGCGGGCCTGACGGCCGCTTACGAATTTGTAACCAGGACAGGAATTGTTCCTATTGTGCTTGAGTCAAGCGAGGCTATGGGCGGGATTTCCCGCACCATCCAATACAAAGGCAACCGCATCGACATCGGCGGCCATCGCTTCTTTTCAAAATCGGACCGGGTAATGAACTGGTGGTTGCAAATCATCCCATTGCAATCCACGCCTGGGGAGCAGTCAATCAGCTATCAGCAAAAGACGCGCATGATCGAAGGGTCGGAGACCGGGCCGGATCCAACGACTACGGATTCCGTGATGCTGGTACGGAAACGCAAATCACGCATCTATTTTCTGCGCCAATTTTTCGATTATCCGATTCGTTTAAGCGGGGACACGGTTTCCAAGTTGGGTCCGGCAAAGGTGGCCCGCATCGGCGCCAGCTATATGTGGAGCGTTCTGTTCCCGATCCGGAACGAGCAAAATCTGGAACAGTTTTTCATGAACCGCTTCGGGCGTGAACTCTACCTGACTTTCTTTAAGTCATACACCGAGAAAGTCTGGGGTGTGCCTTGCAAAGAGATTAGCGCGGCGTGGGGCGCTCAGCGCATCAAGGGTTTGTCGATCACGAAGACCGTTCTTCATCTGCTGAAGCAAGTCAAGAAGAAGAAGAATACCGATCTTTCGCAAAAAGACGTGGAAACTTCGCTCATTGAACAGTTTATGTATCCCAAGTATGGCCCCGGCCAGATGTGGGAGGAAGTGGCGGGCAAAATCAAGGCCCGGGGTGGCCAGATTCTTACTTCCTGGAAGGTGTTCCGGCTGATTACAGAAGGCGGCCGCGTCACGGGCGTAGAAGCGTCGAACCGCAAAACGGGCGAAACGCGGGTATTCGAGGGAGATTACTTCTTCTCCACCATGCCTATCAAGGAACTGGTTCATGCCCTGGACGGAAGTGTTCCGGACTCCGTGCGGCGGATCAGCGACGGCTTGGTTTACCGGGACTTCATCACCGTGGGTCTGCTACTCAACAAACTGAAGATCACGGAAGCGGACGGCAGCCCTATCCAAGACAACTGGATCTATATTCAGGAGCCTGACGTTCAGGTGGGCCGGCTGCAGATTTTCAATAACTGGAGTCCGTATCTGGTAGCGGATCCTTCAAAGGTATGGATCGGCCTGGAGTACTTCTGTTACGACCAGGACGAAATCTGGAAGTTGAGCGATGACAAAATGATCGAGCTTGCAAAAAGCGAGTTAGAGAAAATTGGAATCATCGACGCTTCGGACGTCACTGACGCAACCGTGATTCGCGTCCCCAAGACATATCCGGCGTACTTCGGTACTTACGATCAGTTCGACCAGATACAGGAACATATGGACACGTATAGGAATTTGTATCTTGTGGGCCGCAACGGCATGCATAAGTACAACAATCAGGATCACTCGATGCTAACTGCGATGATTTCTGTCGACAACATCATCGAAGGCCGTGAAGACAAGCAGAATATCTGGGAAGTGAATACGGAAGAAGATTACCACGAAGCCAAGAAAGAAGAAGCTCCGAAGGAGGAGCCAGTCGCAGCATCCGTAAGCTGATCCGGAACTTACTAAACGGGCCGACGCTCGTATACCTGGATCTTACCTCCGCCGAAGGTTCCGATCGGGACCCAGACGGCGGGCAGTGCATCGATGGCCTTCCGAAGCAGTTGCTGATGAACATAAGGTGTCCGGGCGGGGTAGGAATCCAACACGATGGCGCGAACGTTTTCCTCTTTTAGAACGTTCGCGACAGCTTCCGGGGTGGTATAGAGCAGGCCGGAAACTATTCCATTCCAGTCTGAGCGGGAAAGCAGCTTTGTAGCGCGCACGACGGAATGATGCAGGATCGGCTCCTGCATCACCATTTCGGATATGAGTAGTCCCTCGCCATCGCTCTCCGAACAAACCAGGATCACGGCATTCTGAAGTTCCGGCCGGTGTTCCAGGAACGTGCTGGTTTCCGTAAAGCCGTAGTGGATTTTTCGCGGGATGGCAAATGTCTCTCCCGCGAAAACCAGCGCTAGCACGGCAGCCAAGGCCGCGCTAGCCCAACGCGTAGACGCCCATCCTCTTGCAGAGATCCTTTCGGCGACCCACTGGAGCCCTGCCGCGGCAAACAGGACGATCGCGGGAATCGCAAAAATCATTTTTCGGCTCTCTACCCCGCCCGGACACCTTATGTCCATCAGCAACTGCTTCGGAAGGCCATCGATGCACTGCCCGCCGTGTGGG
>JALYXI010000458.1 GCA_030947245.1 Acidobacteriota bacterium | reverse complement strand
CCCATACAGAAAATCCCACAGAATCAGCCAATAGCCGCCCTCGAAATAGGCGTCCGACCGCGCTTTCTTATCGCCAGACACCGTTGCCAAGTACGCCCGCGTAGCGGTTTCAGCGTTAAATCCCGGTCCGCTTTTCGCGGCTTCCGGAATGTGCAGCACTACGGGCTTTGTTGCTCCCTGCGTATGAGCAGTTAACAGCAGCGCAAACACGAAAATGCGGCCAGTCATCCGGGTAAAGCATACCGCTCGAAAGTGGGATCGCTCCGGACTCCGCTCAGTTCGACTTATCTTTCAGCTTCTGCCCTTCTTCCTTCATTTTATCGCCAGTCTTCTGGGCCGCATCCTTGCTCTTTTCGGAAACCGTATCCGTGGCATCTTTCAGCTTTTCGGCCGCATTATCGATTCCGCTCTTCACATCACTTGTATTGGACATAGAAATGGATTGCTCCTCACAAAACTGCAAAGCAAGCCAATCACCATATCTTCGGGCGGGCTAGCGTCCGCGCCTGTTTTGGCGCGCCAAATCTTCCTGGATCTGCGAGAATCCCGATGGGATCTCGAATGCTCGCGTGTCTGCGGGTCCTGAGGAATACCGCACCACTTCTGTAGTCATTTCCATTAGCGATCCCGAAACGGAATCGCCTGGAGCTGCGGAAGAGGCTGATGTAGTCGAGGCGCCCGCATCCGCCGTCGGCGCATCCTTCTTCTTACGCCCAAAACCCCCCAGGCCCAACCGCCCGCCCAATGCCGATCCCAGCGCTTCGCTAACTGATGCAGGCGGAGGACCTGCGTTCCGCCCATTTCCAGAGGCATTTGCCTCTCCGGCCGAACCTTGCGGGATGCCTTCCATCGACCCGCCCATCTTCATCGTCTGATAGACCGGCATTCCGTCCATCTTCGAGCCTTCCTTATAGAGTTCCGCCATGGCCCGCTGCATGTCCGGGCGGCTGATCAGCGGATTCGCCGCAGGCGACCACGCCAGCTTCTGGCTCATTCGCCGCGAGAAGTTTTTCACTTCGTCGTAGCCAGCCACCGATGGCGCAATCCAAATGTCCGTTGTCACGTCGATCCCGCCCTTTGCCCCCGACTTCGCGTCCGACCCTTGCATCACCATCGTCATGACCATCTGGTGCGCGGTGTTGCCATTGATCGTCTTAGTCTGCCCCGTGTCCTTCATTTTCACGTCGAACTGCATGTCCGGCGCCTGGCCGCCCTTCTGGTTAGCCATCTTTTCAGCCATGTCATCCATCGCCTGCTTCATCTGGGCGAATGTCATCACGGAATACGTTTTCTTCGCGTAGTCGATATTCGTGACCGTTTCTTTGTCCAGATCGATCACTGTCGCCGAGTCCGCGCTCCGGTGCGCCATCCGGCTGCCCTGAACGATCGCGGTCGACGGGATTGCATCCATCATCTTCCTGGCATCCTTTGAAAAGGCGCCGGCGAATTTCATCATTCCCACCAGCGCCCCGCCAGTGATCTTAGTAGTGGATTCGTAAGTGAAATCCGCGCGCAATACCGGGCTGACAGCCAGCAGCCAGAGACAAATACCAACCTTCATAGTTCACTCCTGATCCTGAACCGGACGTATAAGTATCCTCCCGGCCCGGCAGCGTGACCGTTGAATCGCAATATTTATTTTCGTGGCTCGTTTTTTCGCGCCCAGCATGCTGTGTAGAAGTTTCCAGCGCTTGGTCGACCCCGCACGACTCAACCCGTTACACTGGCGTAATGAAGCCTCTCCTGCTTCTTCCGCTCGCTGTTGCCCTCTTACTAGCTCAACGCAACACTGAACACGCCGTCCGTTTTCCATCCCGCGGCACCCGTGGCGCCATCTCCGCCGGTTCGGACTACGCAACCGACGCGGGCATGCGCGCCTATTACGCCGGCGGTAACGCAGTCGATGCCGGTGTCGCCGCTATCTTCGCCGCCGCTGTTACCGAATACTCCCATTTCGGCTTCGGCGGGGAGGCCCCCATCCTCATCCGCACCGCGGACGGAAAAGTGCACGCCATTGCCGGCGTCGGCACCATGCCCAAAGCCGCCACCGCTGAATTTTTCCGGAACCGCAAACTCCAGCCCGGAGAAATTACCGCGCCTTTGGAAAAGGGCGGATTGCGCGGCATGGTTCCTGTGGCCGGTATCCTGCCCGCTCTGGTCCCCGGCATGGTCGACGCCGCACTCGTCGCCCTGCGCGAATATGGAACGCGTTCTTTCTGCGATGAGGTCACTCCCGCTATCGAATTTGCCGACGGCGCGGCCATCGATGAACTACGCTCCAACACCATCGCCAATAGCGTCCCTTTCTTGGATCTCTGGCCCACTTCCAAGGCCCACTTCCTTCCCAATGGACGCGTGCCGAGGCCGGGTGAAGTCTTTCGCCAGCCCGATCTCGCGCGCACCCTCCGCGCCATGGCCGCCGCGGAAACACAAGCGCTCGCGCAGCACAAATCCCGTACCGCAGCAATCGACGCCGTCCGCGATTACTTTTATCGCGGGGAAATCGCCCACAAGATTGATGCCTTCTCCCGCGCTAACAACGGCCTTCTCCGTTATGAGGACATGGCCGCCTTCCACCTTGCGCCCGAAGATCCCGTTTCCACCAACTTCCAGGGTTACGAGGTCTACAAGCCCGGCTTCTGGAGTCAGGGGCCCGCCATGATTGAGGCCTTGAATATACTGAATCCGTTCGACCTTGCCGGGATGAAGCTCAATTCCGCCAATTACATCCACACTCTCGTCGAAGCTCTCAAGCTTGCCTATGCCGACCGTGACACCTACTACGGCGACCCGCGCTTTATCAAGGTTCCCACGGAGCGCCTTCTCTCCGCCGCATATGCCGATGAGCGCCGCAAGCTCATCTCACCCGAAGCCTCCCTCAACTTCCGTCCCGGAAAGATAGGCAGCCATCCCCCGCCCCATCCCTCCGAATCAGAAATTACGCGCCTGCACATCGATGACGCCCTCATGGCCAAGGACACCACCTGCGTCGATGCCATCGATAAATCCGGCGTCTCCTTCTCCGCCACGCCATCCGGCGCTTGGCTCCCCTCCGTCATCGCTGGCGATACCGGCATCCCGCTTACGGAACGCGCCCAGAGTTTCCTCCTTGTTCCTGGCAACCCCAACGAACTCGCAGGAGGCAAGCGCCCCCGCGTCACTCTCAGTCCTACCGTCGTCACTAAGGATGGCAAGGCGTTTCTTGCTCTTTCGACCCCTGGCGGCGACAACCAGGAACAGTCCCTCATTCAAGTCCTTCTTAACGTTATCGAATTCCACATGAACGCCGAAGCTGCTATCGAAGCCCCGCGCTTCCAAACGCGCCATCTGGTCTCCAGTTTCGATAACCACGCCATGAACCCTGGCGACTTGCTCCTTGATGAACGCACCGCACCACAGGTGATCGGCGAACTCGGCGAAAAACATCACCGCCTCGGAACCCGCTCCCGCTATTCCAGCGGCGCCGCCCCGGTTATGATTCGCGTCACCCCGGGCGGTGTTCTCGAAGCCGGCGCCGACCCATACGGTTACCGCTCCGCTCGCGCCTGGTAACTCAGCCCGCTTTCTTCGATCCTGATTTCACAGAGGCGTCCGCCGGTTTCGGTTCCGCCACGCGCCGGATCAACAAGGATTGAATCACTACCGGGGTATCTGGCTTATCGGACGTATTCCGAGGCACATTGCTGATCGCCTTCACCACGTCCTGCCCTTCCACGACTTGTCCGAAAATGGTGTGCTTCCCGTTCAGATACTCCGGCGTGCTGTCGGTGATGAAGAACTGACAGCTCCCGGTGTTTGGCCCCGCATTCGCCATTGCCAGACGCCCGGGCTGGTCGAACTTCAGCGATGGATCGAACTCATCTTTAATCGGCGCCACACCCCCACTGCCCGTTCCGGTCCCCAGTGGGTCGCCGCCCTGGATCATGAAGCCCGGAATCACCCGGTGAAATGTTAGCCCGTTATAAAAAGGCCGCTTTGCCAACCTGCCGGTTTTCGCATCGGTAAACGCCTTCGTCCCGCGCGCTAACCCCACAAAATTCGTGACCGTGATCGGCGATTCCTTTTCATATAGCTTCACCACAATGCGCCCCATGCTGGTATTGAATACTGCGTATTCTCCCGGCTCGGAGGGCAGCGGGACGGCGGGCTCGGCAGCTGCTGGACGCGAAGCCGCTCTTCGCGCCATTGGCGCTTTTCGTGCAGCTGTGGATGTTCTGGGTACCGGTTTCGGGGCGGCTTTGGGTGTGACCGGCGTTTGTGCGCAAACCGCCGGAGCGAGTAGACTGAGAATCACGAGTCGAATCATGCTGGGAACTCCAGTATTATACTGAAGGGCGCACGTCAGGAGCCACCGTGAAACTAACCTCGGGAATTTTCCTTCTTCTCTCTCTTGCCACTCCGCTCGCCGCAGCCGACGTGTCCGGTATCTGGACCGGAACCATCGACATCAAGGACGAGGGCAGCGGAACCACCATCACGACGCCAGTTCAGATCCAACTCGACCAGCAATCCACTGAGATCTCCGGCAAAATCGGCCGCGCCGAAGATGCGGAAGTGGTCCCCATCAAAAACGCTCATATGGAGGGCAACAAAATCTGGTTCGAAGCTTCGAATGGAGAAACTGCCGGTCCCGTAAAATTCGTGCTCACTATTGAGGGTGATCGCATGGAAGGCGACATGAAAACCGCTCTCGATACCGAAACAATCAACGGGAAAGTGAAAATGAAACGCGCTAAGAAATAGCTACTTTTTAGGCGCCATCTCCGCCTGCAGTTGCCGGAAGGCGGTTTCTTCAAACGTCGTTTTCACGCGTTCCCGGCCTTCTGTTTTGTCGCCGGGACGCTGACCCTCCTTGCGCAAGCATCGGCCCAGAAACGCCATTGCTTCCGTGTCGCCCGGAGAACGGTCTAGAACGGCGCGGAACCGGTCGGCCGCCGCAAAGTAATTTGAAGTTTTCCACTCCCAATACCCGGTATTGAACCAGTAATCCGGATCCGCCTCGTCGCCTTCCAGTGCTTTCTTAAGGTTCTCATCCGCTCCGGCCAAGCCTTTCCGCGATTGCGCCGCGCCTAAATTGTTGTACACCTCATTCAAGGGCAACTCCGTCAACACGGCCTGGAATTGCTTAATCGCTTCAAAGAAATCGCCTTGGTAATACCGGCACAGCCCTGTTAGGAATAGCGCTTCCAGATAGTGGGAATCCGCACGCGTCACCCGCTCTAACCAACGCTCCGATGCCTTCCAATCTTTCCTCTCCCAGTACATCCTGCCCAGTTGAAACGCCGGCTGCGAGAAACGCTCATCGAGCGTCGCCGCCTTGGTAAAAAGCCGCTGTTTCTGTTCCCCTGAATTGGAAAGCAGCCCCCTAATGTAAAGCTCAACCGCATCAATCCGCACCGGCGACCGGAGCGTCAAAAACCCGGCTTCCGTTTCCGCCGCTTTTGGCCCCAGCACATGGACGAAGTTCCACGCCATCCGTGTTTCCAGCATGCTCAAATCTTCCAGCGGTCCCGCTTGCTCAAACTCCGGCCCTTCCCGGAACTTCTTCAGGTTCACCATGCGCGCTGTAAGCCGGATTTCGCGGTCACCACCCACACCTGTGACTTCGTATTCCCCAAAAATCACCTGTCCGGCATCGAGCGATTCACCAACCTTGATGACCGAAGCCTTGGTCAAACGAGCATTCGACCGGATGGAAAGCCGCCGGAATACCTCCACCCGGTCTTCCCGCGCCAGAGCCAGTATGCCTTCTGAGCTCAAAGATTCCCGGATCGTTTCCGCTGCGCTCTCCCCAATCCAGTCCAAGCTCGAAATTTGTGAATGGTTGAACAGCGGCAACACCGCTACGGTATCGGCGGCGGTGGCAAATGGCACAAACCAAAGGGCAATGGCAGTTACGAAACGCATCGTCACCTACTATTCTCCCATCCACCGAAAGGTATAATCAGAGATTCTGTGCATATGGCGGACTCTGCGGTTTCTTTCAGGCGAAGTGTGGCACGGGGCGCAACAGCCATGCACCGGCGCCTGCGCGAATGGAAGATGCTGGCCCATGGCGTGCTTTCCACGGATCACCCGGTCCTTGCACACATTATTCCGACACGCCGCTGCAATTTGGCGTGCGAGTATTGCAACGAATACGACGACTTTTCGAGCCCCGTACCTCGCGAGGAAATGTTCAGGCGAATCGATAAACTCGCCGCGCTCGGCGCCAGTATCGTCAGTATGAGTGGCGGCGAACCGCTGCTGTGCAAAGAGCTTGAAGAACTGATCGCCCGGGTGCGCCGACACGGCATGATATCCGGCATGATCACGAATGGATATCTTCTGACCGCCGATCGCATTCAGAAGTTGAACCGTGCGGGCCTGGAGCACATGCAGATCAGCATTGACAATGTAATGCCAGATGCTGTGTCGAAGAAAAGCCTGAAGGTTCTCGACCGCAAGCTGCAGCTACTGGCCGAGCATGCCGATTTTCACGTAAACATCAACTCGGTCGTCGGTGGAGGCATCCGCAATCCGGATGACGCTTTGGTAGTTGGCCGCCGTGCCGTTGAGCTCGGCTTCACTTCCACGATAGGCATTATTCACGACAACGACGGCCAGCTTCAGCCGCTTACCAGTGAGGAACAGCAGGTGTTCCTGAAAATGAAAGAGATGGGCAAAAAGAGCTACGCGGCTCTGAACTTTTTTCAAGACAACATCGCTTACGGCCGCGAGAACAAGTGGAAATGCCGCGCCGGAGCCCGCTACCTCTACGTGTGTGAAGACGGCTTGGTCCACTATTGTTCACAGCAGCGGGGTTATCCGGCAATCCCCCTTGAAAAGTACACGGTCGAAGACATTCGCCGCGAGTTCATCACCGAGAAGGGCTGTGCTCCGCGTTGTACTGTGGCCTGCGTTCATTACACCTCCTACATGGATTTCTGGCGAGCCCCGCAAACCATCCAGGGCCCGCCCCCGGCAACGGCGGACAAGAAGCCGGATCTGGTCCAAATCGCCGGATTTTAGAAAGTCATGTTCCCAGGCGGAATACCCCGTTCGCGGCACCACGCAGCATAAAGATTGACATAGCTCGCCGTTAGGTAATCCGGTTCACGAAACCCTAACAACTGTGCCGCTTCATCAATGGCGCTGGCTTCCCCTTCAATCTCGATGAAATTTCCCACCGGCGTTTCGTCCAGAGTAATAAGCGTGGACCCATGGCCAGAAGATACAAACTCTGTCCGGTACTTCTCATAGATGAACATAGCCCGATAGCCCAAACGCTCCAAAATGACGGCCATTTCCCCCGCGTCCAAAATGCCGGTTTCCCGCTCTTCCCGGGATTTGTGCCTCCCGGTCGAAGCCATGCCCTTGAAGGTAAGCGTCGCCCGCCCCCCGGCAGTCCTCAGCCGCAATAACTGCCCTCTCCTCTGCAAATCTCCGCCTTCCCGGTCAAAAACGGTATTCCGTTCAAAGACCCTCGGCACGGTCAAAGCGAATCCTCGCGCCTCAATCAACTCCCGCGCCGCGCGCACATCGCCGGCGTGCAGCTTGATTTCCGTCTCCTGGGTCACTCCTGCCATAATAAACATCAGAGTGCGCCCGTAGCTCAGCTGGATAGAGCGCCTGACTTCGAATCAGTAGGCCGGGGGTTCGAGTCCCTCCGGGCGCACCAGAATCAACACTTAGCGACTTCTCATAATATTATGACCCTGACCCTGCTTGAATCAGTTAGGCGGTCTATCAGGGTTTTTTTGGGCGCCATAGTCTCTGTAACGCTCGATTCAGTGGCGGCAAAACCTTGGCCGCGTACTCCGCTTTCTTACTAAGCGAGTTCATCCACGGAGCCGCTTGTGT